>JAOXRV010000734.1 GCA_025800435.1 Cellvibrionaceae bacterium
TCGCCCACCGGGCCTTGGATATGGATTTGGCTGAGTTCGCCCGCGGCGCTGTAGTCGCGCCGGCCGCTGTCGACTTGGTCGCGGTAAAAGTCGATGCCGTAGAGCCAGCGGTGCTGGCCAAACTGGCTTTGCAGCTGTAAATCCAGGCCATCCATACGCGAGTCAAAATACTCTCTTAGGCCACTGCCATTGGCCCGCTGGCGCTGGCCGTGTTCGCGCCAATGCTGGCGCGATAGGGTCAGTTGTAAGTCGTCGATGAGGCCCAGGGCCTGGCCATTGAGCTTGATATAGTGCAAGCGGCGGCGCTGGTCTTTCAGTCGGCGCAAATCATCGCCAACACTGCTGCCGGCAAAGGGTTTGGCGTAAATCGTTGAATGGCTGCGCCAGACATCGTCTTGGCTTAATTGTTGGCCGAGGGCGCTCAGCGACCAGTGGCTGTTGAGCTGGGTATCAACGCGCAGGTCATGGGCGCGCTCGTCGTAGCCGGTGGTGGGCAGAGTGCCGAGCCCGGCGGCTTTGATATCGCCAAAGTGTTTGCGGCTAAACCCGGCCAGCAGCCCCCAGCTGTCGCCCTGGCCCAGGTCTAGCTCGGTGCGGCTGCGCACACTGCGCTCGGCGCTGGAATAGACTAGGCTTTGGCCCAGCTGCCAAAAACTGCCCAGCTGCTCGGTATAGCTGGATTGGCGGCTGCGCAAATTAAGGGTGCCGCCCACTGCATCGCTGCCGTAGAGCACCGAGGCGGGGCCGTTAAACAACTCTAAACTCGCCAGTGATTGGCTGTCGATTAAGGCAAAATATTCATTGGGGCCATCCCGGTAGACCGAGTTGTTGTAGCGCACCCCGTCAATTAGGGCCAGGGTGCGGTAGCCGGTAAAGCCCCGAATAAACGGCGAGCCATGGCCGTTGGCGGTTTTTTGCACCAATACCCCGGGCTGGCCGGCCAGGGCTTCGGGCAGGCTGCGGCTGCGCTGTAGCGCCTCTTGGTTTAGGGTATAGGCGCTGTAGGGCAGCTCCGCCAGCCGGTTCTGTTGGCGCATGCCGGTGACCACAACTTCTTCCAGTGCTGGGGCAAGGGCGTGCAAGTGGGTGCTTACACTAATACTTAAGGCGGCGCTGATCAGTAGGCTGGCAGGGTGCATCTTTATGGTTACAGGGTTTAAGTGGGCTGGTGGATTTAAGCGCGCCACTATACCCTAACTCTCCCCAATTTTGGCGCCAGTTGGCACTGTTTTAGTGGGTGCTGATGCAGAGATGGCCATTGGCCCGGTTTTGCTATAATCTGCGCGGTTTTTTAGCCCTGTAATACCCATGCGCCGAGAAGACTTTAACTACCACCTGCCCGAACACCTGATCGCCAAGGCCCCAGCGGCCGAGCGCCGAGGCAGCCGCCTATTATGTTTAAGCGGCGAAGACGGCAGCCTGGCCCACCGCCAGTTCCCCGATCTGCTCGATTGCCTAAAGCCCGGCGACCTGATGGTGTTTAACAATACCCGGGTCATCCCGGCCCGTTTGTTTGGCCAAAAGGCCAGCGGTGGCAAGGTCGAAATTCTGGTGGAGCGGGTGCTGGACCAGCACCGGGTATTGGCCCATACCCGCGCCAATAAAAGCCCCAAGGCGGGCAATACCATTATTTTGCAAGACGCCACCGAGCTTAGCGTTGAAGGCCGTGATGGCGCTCTGTTTATATTGGATTTTGGTCAGCAGCCGGTGCTTGAGGTATTAGAGCGCATTGGCCATATGCCGCTGCCCCCCTATATCGACCGGGAAGATGTGGCCGAGGACCGGGAGCGTTACCAAACCGTTTACAGCGATACTGACAAGGCCGGCGCCGTGGCCGCCCCCACCGCCGGCCTGCACTTTGACGATGAGCTGCTGGAGGCCATCGCCCATAAAGGGGTGCAGCTTGCCTTTGTTACCCTGCATGTGGGCGCCGGCACCTTTCAGCCGGTTAAGGTGGATAATATCTACGAGCACCAGATGCACGCGGAGATTATGGAAGTAAGCCCCGAGGTGTGCGAGCAGATTCGCCAGACCCGGGCCGCCGGTGGGCGAATTGTGGCGGTGGGCACCACCAGTGTGCGCTGCCTGGAAACTGCCGCCCAGGCCGCCGGGGATGAGTTGATTGCCCCCTACCAGGGGGATACGGATATCTTTATTTACCCCAGTTACGAATACAAACTGGTGGATGCCCTGGTGACTAACTTTCACCTGCCCGAATCCACCCTGATTATGTTGGTTTCGGCCTTTGCCGGCTACCGCCACACCATGGCCGCCTACCGCGCCGCGGTGGCCGAGCAGTACCGTTTTTTCAGTTACGGGGATGCCATGTTTATCACCCATAACCCCAAGGCCAGCGCCGAACCCGTTAAGCCCAACGCCGAGGAAACCAGCCCGTGAGCCGCGATTGTATGATGCGTTTTGAACTTGACACCACCGACGGCAAGGCCCGCCGGGGGCGTTTGCACTTCCCTCGGGGTACGGTCGAAACCCCGGCCTTTATGCCGGTGGGTACCTACGGCACGGTCAAGGGCATGCTGCCGCGAGATATCGAAGCGATTGGTGCGCAGATTATTTTGGGCAACACCTTTCACCTGATGCTGCGCCCTGGCACCGAGGTGATCAAAGCCCACGGCGACCTGCACGATTTTACCCAGTGGCAGGGGCCTATCTTGACCGACTCCGGCGGCTTCCAGGTATTTAGCCTGGGGGATATGCGCAAAATTAGCGAGCAGGGGGTGGTATTCCAATCCCCTATCGATGGCTCCAAGGTTGAGCTAAACCCCGAGATCGCCATGCAGGTACAGCGGGATCTGGGTTCGGATATTGTGATGATCTTTGACGAGTGCACCCCATACCCGGCCACTGAGCAAGAGGCGCGGGATTCGATGGAACTGTCCCTGCGTTGGGCCCAGCGCAGTAAAGACGCCCACGGCGATAACCCCTCGGCCCTATTTGGTATTGTCCAGGGCGGTATGTACGAAGGCCTGCGGGCCGAATCCCTCAAGGGCCTGGTGGATATCGAGTTCGACGGCTATGCCATCGGCGGCCTGTCGGTGGGTGAACCCAAAGAAGATATGGTGCGCATCCTCGATAGTTTGGCCCACACCATGCCCGCCGACAAACCCCGCTATTTAATGGGGGTGGGCAAGCCCGAGGACATTGTCGAGGCGGTGCGCCGTGGGGTGGATATGTTCGACTGCGTGATGCCTACCCGCAATGCCCGCAACGGCCATTTATTTACCAAGGCCGGGGTGGTCAAAATTCGCAACGCCAAACACCGCCACGATACCGGCCCATTGGACCCGGATTGCGACTGCTACACCTGCCAGAACTTTAGCCGGGCCTATTTGCACCACCTGGATAAATGCGGCGAGATCCTGGGCGCCCAGCTCAATACCATCCACAACCTGCGTCATTACCAGATTATTATGGAAGAGCTGCGCAGCGCCATTGCCGCCGGTGAGCTGGCGGCTTATGTGGCCGAGTTTTACGCCCGCCAGGACAAAACGGTGCCGCCGCTGGCAGAATAAATGTGACTGCATCACTATTTTTAGTGATATAAGTTTGGCGTCGGCTACCGATAATAATAATAGCCTCGGCAAGTTTCACATGGACTGTTCTTTTAAGGGAAGTAGTAGGGTCTGGGAATTCGGATTGACACACGCTTGCCGGGGTGCTTTTTACCTACCGCCATAAAAAATCATCCATGATTTTTTTCCCCGCTCGCTACGCTCTCGCTTTTACTCCTGTAAAGAGTTACGGGGGTTTGGGGTAATGGATTTGGGATCAGGCCTTTGAGGTTCGGGGATAAAACCCAGCTTGAGGGGTAGGGGGCACGTTCTCCGTTCCAAAAACGCGCCATCCGGGCGCTGGCCCCCGTTTCATCCAGAAGCCTAGTCATTGCGAAAGCACCCCCTACCCCTCAAGCTTACATCTCGCAGAACCTCTAGCTGCTGAGCACTAGCGGGTTTGGGGTCAAGCGGGTTTGGCAGGTTTGGGGTCAGACCTTTGGATTTGGGGTCAGACCTTTGGATTTGGGGTCAGACCTTTGGTTTTGTTTGGTTTTGGACCTTTGGTTTTGCTATTTCGGGCTTGGGGTTTGGGGTCAGACCTTTCTATTTTATTCTTGCCGGTACATTCTTAAAATTTTCCCCGTTATAGAGCCTTGTGGTGGGGAAGCCGCTGGGTTTGGGGCAGGCCTTTCGGCTTTTGGTTTGGCTTGTGTTACTCCTTGTAATTAGCCGCTTTGCCCCCACCTTATGTGCAGCGATTAATAAACAATCACTTTTACCTTGTCGCCTAGGCCCGGCTTGTATTGTGCTGTGGCTTTTGTTGCCAATGCGGTTTGGGCATTGGTGCCGGGGCGTTCAAAGCATTATAATCCGGTGCTTTTATGCGGGCTCATTGGCTTGGGCCCGGTTGCCACCGACGTAAACGGAAACCACTATGCTAAACCGCTATCCGTTCTGGAAGTATCTGCTGATTTTAGCCATTGCCGCCCTGGGCCTTACCTATGCGGCCCCAAACCTCTATAGCCCCGACCCCGCGATTCAGGTCTCGGGCCAATCGGCGGCGATGGAGATTGACGACAAAGTGCTAAAACAGGCCACCGATACCCTGGATAAGGCCGGTATTACCTACTTTGGCCAGCAGGCCACGGGCAAAAATGCCCTTATTCGACTAGATAGCGCCAATGACCAGCTGCGTGCGAAAGAGGCGCTCACCAACGGGTTAGGGCACGACTATGTAGTGGCCTTAAGCCAGGCGGCTACCACCCCGGCTTGGCTGCGCGGTATGGGCGCGGAGCCAATGAAAAAAGGCCTGGATCTGGCCGGTGGTGTGCACTTTCTGCTGGAGGTAGATACCCCCAAGGCGATTGAAAAGCGCCTGCAAAGTGATACTCGTGAAATCGGCCGCCAGCTGCGTAAAGAAAAGATCAAATACCAAAGCAATAAACTCGGCCCCGATAATGTCATTGTTATCCGCTTTAAAACCGCCGAGCTGCGCGATAAGGCCGCCAGCTTGGTGGCCAGCAGCTTCAGTCAGCTAACTCGCAGCAAAGCAGACTTAGCCGCCGATAGCTTTGCCCTGCGCTTAGCCATGAGCGAGGCGGCCATCCGCGAGGTAGAAGACTATGCGGTGAGCCAGAACTTGACCACCTTGCGCAATCGAGTCAATGAGATCGGTGTGTCCGAGCCCATTGTGCAGCGTCAGGGCCGCACCCGTATTGTGGTGCAGCTGCCCGGCCTGCAAGATCCAGCCGAGGCCAAGCGCATTATTGGTAAAACCGCCAACCTGGAGTTCCGCCTGGAAGCCAAACCCGATGCCTCGGTGGCCAGTAAAGAGCGTTTTGAATACCGCAGCGAAAAAGACCAGGCCATTTTTGGCGGCGCCGATCTAGAGCGTCGTGTGGTTATTACCGGCGATATGGTGACCGGCGCCCAGGCCAGTTTTGATTCCCAGACCAGCCAGCCCCAGGTCAATATCACCCTGGATGCCAGTGGCGGTAAGCGAATGCATCGCTCTACCCGCAATAATATTGGCCGCCGCCTGGGTGTGCTGTTTATCGAGCAGCGCAGCGTGGCTAAAAAAGTGACTGATGCCGAAGGCAAAGAAACCACCAAGTACAACACAACCGAAACCAAAAAAATCATCAGCTTGGCCACCATCCAAAGTGGCCTGGGTGTGCAGTTCCGCATCACCGGCTTGGATAACCCGGTCGAAGCCTCGGAGCTGGCCCTGTTGCTGCGCTCCGGTGCCCTGGCCGCGCCCATGTACTTTGCCGAAGAGCGCACCATTGGCCCCTCACTGGGCGCCGAGAATATTGAGCTAGGGGTTACCTCGGTACAGATCGGTCTGGCCTTGGTGGTTATCTTTATGCTGTTGTTCTACCGCCTATTTGGTCTGTTCGCCAATATCGCCCTGACCCTTAACCTGGTCTTATTGGTGGGTGCGATGTCGATCTTGGGTGCCACCCTAACCCTGCCCGGTATCGCCGGTATTGTATTAACCGTGGGTATGGCGGTGGATGCCAATGTGCTGGTGTTCTCACGTATCAAGGAGGAGCTGGCCAATGGCCTGCCGCCCCAATCGGCCATTAATGCCGGTTACGAGCGTGCCTTTACCACCATTTTAGATGCTAATCTGACCACCTTAATTGTTGCGGTTATCCTCTACGCGATTGGCTCCGGCCCGGTACAAGGCTTTGCGGTAACCTTGTCCATCGGTATTTTAACCTCGATGTTTACCGCCATTGTGGGCACCCGCGCCCTGGTTAACCTGGCCCTCGGCGGCCGCAAACTACAGAAGCTGTGGATCTAGGAGCGAGTCATGTCTAAACAGGTATTAAAGCAAGATCGTGTTATACCCTTTATGGCTTGGCGCAAACTGGCCATGCTGTTTTCGGCCCTGCTGATTATCGGCTCGGTCGCCAGCCTGGCGATTAACGGCCTCAAGTTTGGGCTGGATTTTACCGGCGGCACCCAAATTGAAGTGGGCTACCAGCAGCCGGCCAATGTCGAAGCTATTCGTCAAAAACTAGAGGGCGCTGGCTTCCCCGACCCGGTGGTGGTGCACTTTGGCAGCGAAACCGATGTACTGGTTCGCATGCAGCAAGACGACGATTCCAAACTGGGTGATAAGGTGGTAGCCACCCTGCGCGAAGGCGGCGAGGAAGTAGAGCTGCGCCGGGTCGAGTATGTGGGCCCACAAGTGGGTGAAGAGCTGCGCGACGACGGCGGTATCGGCATGTTGTTCGCGCTGGCGGTGGTGATGATCTATGTCGCCATGCGCTTCCAGTTTAAGTTTTCCGTTGGCGCAGTAGCGGCCCTGGCTCACGATGTGGTTATCGTGCTGGGCATCTTCTCTCTGTTGCAGATCGATTTTGATCTGACCGTGCTGGCTGCAGTGCTGGCAGTGATCGGTTACTCCCTTAACGATACCATTGTGGTCTCCGACCGCATCCGCGAAAATTTTCGCAAGGTGCGCAAAGGCGAGCCAAACGAGATTATCGATATATCGCTCAGCCAAACCCTGGGCCGTACCTTGGTTACCTCGTTTACCACCTTGCTGGTATTGGCCGCACTGTTCTTCTTTGGCGGTGAGTTGATTCACGCCTTTTCTATCGCCCTATTGGTGGGCGTAGTGATCGGTACCTATTCATCTATTTATGTGGCCGCCAATGTGCTGCTGATGCTGGGGATTTCTAAGGAAGACCTTATGCAGGTAGAGAAAGAAGGCGCCGAGTTGGACGACATGCCCTAGCCCTCGTGCTGGGCTTTTTTGTATCTGAACGATATTGCGAGTTCAATTATTAATGCAGAACAATGAGCGTTACCCGCTCGCTTAGACAGGCTCAATCGTGTATTTGACCGCATGCTGGCGGCGCTTGTCGCGCATGCTGCGCAGTTGGCGCTGGGCCTGTAGGGTCCACTGGCAGTTGGTTTCGCTGTAGCAGTAGCCACGGCTGGTGAGGGCGTTGATAATGGCGTTGGCCGCGCCTACGGCTTGTTGGCTGCGCTGATAGGGGCCTTGGCTTTTGATCTTGTGGGGTTGCTCGTTGCTGATACCGCCAAGGGCGATCAGGCAGAACAGGCCCTCATTGAGGGGCTTGATATGCAGTTCAATGCGCTTGCCCGAGGCGGCCAGTAAAACCAGAGAGGTGCCGATAGCGGGCAGCTTGGTGTAACTGAGGCGCGTTGCCTTTATTTTTTTTCTCACCCTAATATCCCTTGCATAATGCCCTGCCAACAAGTGCCCTGAGCTGTGCTCGTTAACTGCGTTCAAGTGTGTTCACGTGTGTTCAAATGTGTTGGAATTTTGCCGCTTGGCATAAAAAACGCCCATAGCTTGGCCGATCTATTTTACAGCGTCAAGTTTCCAACAGCTGTTAAATACCCTTTTAAAGTTATTGTAAGTCTTTGATATTAAGCGTAATTAGTTTTGACATGGTTTATTTGAAAGCAGATTCAACCGATAGTCGGATATAGCAGCCGGCGGAATTGTGAAATTGTTCACACTTATGGGTTGGTGCCAATTTAGCTTGTTTGGGATGGAGCCGTGGCGGTAGTTTGGTTACACTGCTGCGCCTTTTGCGACGAGTCGGAATTGATTATGAGCACACAAGCCTATCGCCAACGCTTTGCCGGTATTGCCCGCCTTTATGGCGAGCAGGCCTTGGCCAACCTGCAGCGAGCCAATATTGCGGTTATCGGTATTGGTGGGGTGGGCAGCTGGGTGGCCGAGGCTCTGGCGCGCAGTGGGGTGGGGCACCTGGCCCTGGTGGATATGGATGATATTTGCATCAGCAATACTAATCGCCAGCTGCACACCTTACAGCAGACCATTGGCCAGCCCAAGATCGAGGCAATGGCGGCGCGCCTGCGTGGTATTAACCCGGAGATTGAACTGGCGTTGGTGGACGACTTTGTCGAGCTGGACAATCTTGATGAACTGGTCGGGCCGCAGTATTCGGTGGTGGTGGATGCGATCGATTCGGCGATGGTCAAAGCCGCCCTCATCGCCCACTGTCGCCGTCAAAAGCAGCAGGTGATTTGTGTCGGCTCGGCCGGTGGAAAAACCGACCCCAGCAAAATTATTTGGAGCGATCTGAGCAAAACCATCAAGGACCCACTGCTGGCCCGAGTGCGCAAGCGCCTGCGCCAGAACTATGGTTTTCCGCGCAATACTAAGCGGGTGTTTTCAGTAGAGGCCATCTACTCGCCCGAGCAAATGCGCTACCCGGATGGCGAGGGTGGTGTGTGTTTTCAAAAGCCCGGTGGTGAGGCCGGCGCCGGGCTCGACTGCAGCGGTGGTTTTGGCTCGGCCACTATGGTGACCTCGGTGTTTGGCATGATCGCCGCCGCTCGCGCAATTGAGCGTTATTTAGAAAGAGTTTAAGACGCCTAAAGTGAACGCAGCCGCGTGATGAGCGCGGCAATGCCATTGCTGCGCGAGGGGCTTAGGTGTTTACTTAAACCCAGCTGTTGCAGCTGGGTTTCAAAATCATATGTTTTGATTGTTTCGGCGTCGCTGCCGTTTACCCAGGTTAAAATTAAGGCGGCCAGGCCGCGCACCAGGCGGCTGTCGCTGTCGTGGCGAAATGTATAGTGCCCGTCGATCAAATCGGCCTGTAGCCACAGCGCCGCCTCGCAGCCTTTGATGCGCCGGCAGTCCTGTCGCAGCTCGGCTTTGCTAGCAATGCTGGCCCCCCATTGTAAAATGAGCTTTTGCCGCTGTTGCCAATTGCGGGCAATATCAATGGTCTCGCTGCGCTTAGGGTCAAGCTCTGGGCCACTGCCGCCGACAATACTCTGCTGCTGAAAAAAATCCGCTATCGCTTGCAGTAGTTGTTGAATATCGCGCTCGCTGGTGTAGGGTGCGATTGAAGCGCGCAGCACAGTTTGGCAACCCAGGGCCTTTAGCAGCGGTGCAGTGCAGTGGTGGCCGCTGCGCAGGGCGATATCGCGCTGGTCTAGAAAGTCCGCCAGCTCTTGATTTTTTTCTTGCTCAATAACGCTAAATGCGGCGATACCGACATTGTTGTCGGGCCGGCTATAGCATCTTATGCTTGGGTATTGGGCCAGGCCAGCGTGTAACTGTTTGCATAAATTTTCTTCGTGTCGCTGCCAGGCGGGCCGGTCTTGTTCGCCCAAAAATTTCAGTGTTGCCGCCAGCCCGACAATGGCTGCCAACGCTGGGCTGCCCGCCTCAAATTTATGCGGTGCGCTGGCGTAGTGGCTGTGCTCAAGGGTTACCTGCTCAATCATGCCGCCGCCGCCGCGCCAGGCGGGTAAGGCTTGCAGCTGCGCCGGCTTGCCATAGAGCAGGCCAAGCCCATCGGGGCCAAAAAATTTATGCGCCGAGCAGACTAAAAAGTCACAGTCTATTTGGTCAACATCGATGCGACGGTGTGCCGCCAATTGAGCCGCATCGACAATAAAAATTCGCTCGGGGCCAATCAGTGCCCGCACCCGCTTTATATCCGTTAAACTGCCGAGAGTATTGGAGGCGCCGCTTAAACTGATAATGCGACTGCGCGCATTGAGTAGCGTGGGCAGGGCGTCGAGATCAATATGGCCGGCCGGGTGCAGCGGCACAAAACGCAACTTGAGTTGATGGCGTTGGGCGGCCATTTGCCAGGGCACTAGATTGGCGTGGTGCTCTAACTCGCTCAAAATAATTTCATCACCGGGCTCAAGGCTTTGGCATAAACCGGCGGCCAATAGATTGAGACCATCGGTACTGCCCTGGGTGAAGACGATTTGGTCACGACTGGCGGCACCCAAAAAATCGGCGGCCTGTTGGCGGCACTGCTCTTGTAACTCGGTGGCACCCC
>JAOXRV010000745.1 GCA_025800435.1 Cellvibrionaceae bacterium
CTTTTAGAGCAAGAGCACAAACGCGCAACACGTCGTTTGGGCGTTGCTGGCATCGGTATGATGCAGACTATGATGATCGCCGTTGCCCTTTATGGTGGGGCTTTACAAGGTATTGATGACAAGTACGTTACCTTTATGCGCTGGGCCAGTATGGTCATTGCTACCCCCGTCATTCTTTATGCCGCCCGCCCTTTTCTAACGGCCGCTTTACGCGATATTAAAACGCGGCACCTAACCATGGATGTGCCGGTATCCATCGCCATTTATGGGGCTTATTTTGCAAGTATTTGGGCCACAGTAAACAACAGCGGTGAAGTCTATTTTGACTCGGTCACCATGTTTACCTTTTTCCTTTTGGTTGGGCGTTTTCTAGAGATGCAAGCCCGCCATCGCACAGGGCGCGCGGGTAATGCCCTACTCAACCTGCTTCCCGCCAGTGCAACCAAACTGATCAACGGTGAAGAGCAGTTAGTTCCGGCGCAAGAACTGGTGGCTGGCGATCAGGTCTTGATAAAACCGGGCCACACTATTCCGGCAGAC
>JAOXRV010000750.1 GCA_025800435.1 Cellvibrionaceae bacterium
CCAGTACCAGCAAAAACCCGCCGCCGATAAAGATATGATTATTGCCAAGGCCGACACCATTGAGTATTTGGTGGGGGCCGAATCCCTGCACCTGATCGACAACGCCTTTTTGCTGCAAGACGGCGCCACCATGAAGGGCTATCGAATCGACTACGATGTGCGCGCCTCCATGGCCACCGCCTCGGGCCAGGGCGCGGATACCGAAGACACCCGCATTCAGGTTATGATACCGGCCAAGCAGCTCAATCAAACCGCTGGCAAACGCAAATAGCCGCCACCAACGAGCCCCAGCAATCTCAATAACAGAGTTAAGGTAAGCCCATGCCCAGCCTCAGCGCCCAACAACTGGCCAAAAGCTATAAGGGCCGCCAGGTCGTCAAAGATGTATCCCTAGCGGTAGAGAGCGGCCAGGTAGTGGGGCTACTTGGCCCCAACGGCGCCGGCAAAACCACCTGCTTTTACATGATTGCCGGGCTTGTCAACGCCGACCAAGGCCTGGTCAGCATCGACGGCCGCGACCTGACCTTACTGGGTATCGATGAGCGCGCCAAGGCCGGCATCGGCTACCTGCCCCAGGAGGCCTCGGTATTTCGCAAGCTGAGCGTCGCCGACAATATACTGGCGATCCTGGAAACCCGCAAAGACCTCGATCGAAGCGCCCAGTTGAGTAAGCTCGATGCACTGCTGCAGGAGTTTAACATCACCCATATTCAAGACAGCCTGGGCATGGCCCTGTCCGGGGGCGAGCGACGCCGGGTTGAAATTGCCCGCGCCCTGGCCACCGAGCCGGATTTTATCCTGCTGGATGAGCCCTTTGCCGGGGTTGACCCAATTTCAGTGAGCGATATTAAAACCATTATCACCCACCTGAAAAATCGCGGCATCGGCGTCTTAATCACCGACCACAATGTGCGCGAGACGCTGGATATTTGCGAGACCGCCTATATCGTCAACGAAGGCTCTATTATTGCCGCCGGCAGCCCCCAAGAAGTACTCGACAACGCCAAGGTGCGCAAAGTCTATCTGGGTGAGCAGTTTAGTTTATAGAACCCCTAAAACACTTGAAAATTGACCCCTAAGGACTAAACTGGAGCGACAATGGCTTAGCTCCACCAGTCTGGGTTAGCAAGCATTCTTCTTAAGCCCCCCTTCTTTATACTTAAATACACCTAAAACGGCACATAATTTGCTTGTAAATTGAAAGAAGGTTCGATAGCCTGTGTCTCCGCCACTGATTTGACACCCAAGCCGGTGGCCGCTCGAATTCGCTAAGGAACCTTGAAGTTTCAATGAAGCAGTCGCTCCAACTTAAGCTCGGCCAACAGCTGACCATGACTCCCCAGTTGCAACAGGCCATCCGCCTATTGCAGCTTTCCACCTTAGATTTACAGCAAGAGATTCAAGAAGCCCTCGAATCCAACCCCATGCTGGAGGTAACGGAATCCGAAGAGGGCGGCGAGCCAAGCCAGGGCGAACAGCAACAAGACCCCGAACAAGCCCAGGGCCTGTCCACCGGCGAAGAAGACTTTAGCAACAAAACCGAAGCCCCGGCGGACCCCAGCCCCGAGGGCGAATGGGCCGAATCAATCCCCCAAGACCTACCAGTAGACACCGACTGGGATGCGGTCTACCAAAACAATGCCCCGGCAAGCTCCGGCCCAGCGCCGGATGACGACAGCGATTTTGAATCCCGCCGCAGCAGTGGCGAATCGCTACAAGACCACCTGCTGTGGCAACTCAACCTCACCCCCATGGGGGACAGAGACCGAGTCATCGCACTAACTATTATCGACGCGGTACAAACCAACGGCCTGCTCGACAGCAGCGTCGAAGAACTGCACGCCGGCCTGGCCGAACAGCTGGGCGAAGAGGACGAAGACCCGCTTGAACTGGATGAAGTGATGGCGGTACTGCACCGAGTACAACAATTTGACCCAGCCGGCGTCGCCGCCCAAGATTTATCCGACTGCCTGCTGATTCAACTGCGCCAGCTGCCCCAGGATCTGCCGCTATTGGCTGCGGCCAAAACCGTGGCCGGGGAACACCTCGACCTACTCGGCAGCCGCGATTACAAAACCCTAATGCGCCGCTGCAAACTGAAAGAGCCAGAATTAAAAACAGTGATTGAAATTATTCAATCACTCAACCCAAGCCCCGGCGACAACATCAGCGCCAGCACCGCCGAGTATGTGGTGCCCGATGTATTTGTCAGCAAGCGCGAGGGCCGCTGGATGGTACAGCTAAACCCCGAAATTGCACCCAAAATACGCATTAACGACAACTACGCCTCGCTGGTAAAACGGGCCGACAACAGCAGCGACAACACCTTTTTGCGCGACAATCTGCAAGAGGCGCGCTGGTTTTTAAAAAGCTTGCAAAGCCGCAACGAAACCCTGCTCAAAGTGGCCAGCTGTATCGTCGAAAAACAACAGGGCTTTTTGGATTACGGCCCCGAAGCCATGAAGCCGATGATCCTGCACGATATCGCCGATGAAGTGGAAATGCACGAATCCACCATCTCTCGGGTTACCACGCAAAAATATATGCACACCCCGCAGGGGATTTTTGAACTCAAATACTTCTTCTCCAGCCATGTTGCCACCAACAGCGGCGGCGAGTGCTCCTCCACCGCGATTCGCGCCATCATCAAAAAACTGGTGGCCGCAGAGAACCCCAAAAAGCCCTTAAGCGACAATAAAATTACCCAACTGCTGGACGAACAAGGCATCAAAGTCGCCCGGCGAACCATCGCCAAGTACCGGGAATCGCTCAATATTCCACCATCCAATGAGCGTAAGCGCTTGGTTTAAGGTTAGTTTTTGATATTGCGCAGAAAAACCCGGGAGAATAATAAGGCACTTTGCTGTCACAGTTGTTAGACTAAAATAAGTATTCAAGTCAGTGGCAATGGCCGCTGACCTCCACCGACCGACAGACGACCGACAAGAGGACTTGCCTATGCAAATCAATATCAGTGGACATCACGTCGAAGTAACCGATGCCATGCATGCCTATGTCAACACCAAGCTGGAGCGACTTAGCAAACACCATGATCGAATAACCAGCACCAATGTCATCCTCTCTGTCGATAAACTGGTTCAAAAAGCCGAAGCGACAATCCACGTCAGTGGCAAAGACCTATTTGCCGATGCCACCCACGAAGACATGTACCACGCCATTGATGCGCTGTCCGACAAGCTCGACCGCCAGCTGATCAAGCACAAAGAAAAAATGCGCGCCCACCGCTAGCACGCCAAGGCGGCAGGCCAGCCTGCCGCCACACCTCTCCACCGCCCCCACCAATACTGCAATCGCAGTCGACAAAAGCCACGAAAACTTAACACACCTCCCGCGATAATCCGCTATAGTAGCTTAGTGACGGTTTAGTGTGCCTACTGCGATGGTGGCTTCGGCGCCGAGCCTTGGGCTGGGGGATAGCTTCTGGGGGACGCATAAATCCATCCCTGGAGCTCTCGTCCGCCGTCCCTGGCTCCCAAGCCCCCACAAGCTATCCCCCACCCCAAGGCTCGACAACGAAGCCACCGTTATAAACAGATTTAAAAATAGAGTTAACCATGCGCCTGGTGATTGTAAGCGGCCGTTCTGGCTCCGGAAAAAGTAGTGCCCTACACGTATTAGAAGACGCGGGCTTTACCTGTATCGACAACCTGCCTTCAAGCCTGTTGCCCACCCTGATCAAACAGGTGCGCAACCAATGTACAGGCGATGATGCACCGGCTTACGCGGTCAGCATCGACGCCCGCAACGATCACGAAGACCTGCAGGAGTTTCCCGATTTTGTGATCGCCCTGCGCCAACAAGGCCTGGACTGCGAACTGCTGTATTTTGATGCCGCCGAAGCCACCTTGCTCAGACGCTTTAGCGAAACCCGACGCAAGCACCCGCTCAGCAATGACAATACCGACTTAAAAGCCGCGATAAAACGCGAGAGCCAACTGCTAGAGCCCATCGCCAATATTGCCGACCTGACCATCGACTCCAGCCACCTATCCCTGCACCAACTGCGCGACCTGGTTAAGCAGCGAGTCGCCGGCCGCCGGGGAACTGGGATGGCAGTGCTGATTCAATCCTTTGGTTTTAAACACGGCCCAGCCACCGACTGCGACCTGATATTTGATGCGCGCTGCCTGCCCAACCCCCACTGGGAACCAGAGCTGCGCAAGCTCAACGGCCAGGACCAAGGGGTTATCGACTACCTGAATGGACACGACGATGTGCAGGCCATGTACAACGATATCAGCCACTATTTACAGCGCTGGCTGCCCAAGTTTGCCGACGATAACCGCAGCTATATGACCATTGGCATCGGCTGCACCGGCGGCCAACACCGCTCGGTGTTTATGGCGGAACGATTATTTAAGGCACTGCAGGGCGACTTTGCCAATATCCAAGTGCGCCACCGAGAACTGCGGCCCCGGTAGCCTCCAGTTTTTGCCCACCAGGCAAACTTAGCTCAACCCTAGGCCTAAATAATAAAAAAGAATGGCATCTTCTTTTTTAAAACCAGCTTTTATGCTTAGTGGTTTTTGCTTTTGTGAACTAGATCACAAAAGCGGCCCTGGCTATACTTTGGCTCAACTTGAGCAGTTCAAGTTATTCAATTTTTCTATCACTTTTTCTCTAGCTTTGGGTGCCACCAACATGAAAAAAATACCTCTACTCGTCACCGTTATTGCCTTTTTGTTTGCCAGCGTTACAGCCCAGGCCAGAACCGTGCAAGCGATCGATATGATCACTGAAGTTTATTACCCCAGAATCGGTTATCTAGAACAAAAGACCGAGCTGTTTATCAACCGCTCGCCCAAGGATGACACCATCACCCACTTCTGGGTCAAATACTCCACCTCCGATGGCGAAGCCACTGAGCAAACAGGGCTTAATGACTCCAGTATTTACATTAAAGAGTTCCCCATCGCGCGCTATCACCAAGTACGCAAAAAAGCCAAAAAAGTCGATTATTGGGGCCGTTTGATCGCCGACGACCAAACCTGTGATCGCCCCAGCAGTACCATTCGCCGCGGCCGTCGCAGCTTGGTGCTCGAATATCGCTGCGGCACCGGCTCCGAGCATCCGAGCGCCGACGCCGCCAGTAAAGAGCTGTACGAGCTGATTAACGCCCTGCGCAACGAGACCTACGACAATCCCGACCTGTCCCGCGAACTCTAAGCAAAGATGTAAGAAGCGAAGGTGTAAGAAGCAAAGCCGCCGATGGCGCCGCCGAGCACTCCCTGGAGTGGCTAAAATCACTTTAGAATCAAAACCTTTGCTGCCCTAGCTGGCAATCTGGGTTAGAATGCTAAAGAGGCTTTGCCAGGCCCCACGCGGCTTGGCAAGGCCTTTTTGCAATCACCCAGCAGCGGGCCAGACCATGCAGTCCAACAGCGAAGAACTCCACCAACAAACCCAGGCCCAGCTCGGCGAGCTGTACGAGGCCCTGGACAGTGGTACCTTCAAACAAGTGCGCCGCATGCTCAACGGCCTGACCCCGGCCGAGATTGCCCACCTGCTCGAATCCTCCCCGCCCGCTTCGCGCCGAGCCTTGTGGCGGCTGGTCGATAAAGAAGCCGAGGGCGAGGTACTGCAAGAGCTGCCGGACGATATCCAGGCCCAGTTCCTGCGCCGCATGGATGCCAAAGCGGTGGCCGACCTGGCCGAGGGCATGGATACCGACGACATTGCCGACCTGTTGCAACAGCTGCCCGACCGGGTCATCAAAGAAGTACTCTACGCCATGGGGGCTCAAGATCGCCTGCGGGTAGAGAAGGTGCTGTCTTTTGACGAGGACACCGCCGGTGGCCTGATGGACACCGACACCATCACCGTGCGCCCGCGCTTTACCCTGGATGTGGTGCTGCGCTATCTGCGCCGCCACGACGAGCTACCCGCCTCTACCGACAACCTGATTGTGGTCAACCGCAAGGATGAGTTTCTGGGCCTGCTGCCGCTGTCACGACTGCTCACCAAAGACCCGGCGATTACCGTGCGCGAGGTCATGGTCACCGATGTAGAGGCCATTAATGCCAACCTGGCCGATAACGAAGTGGCCAAACTGTTTGAGCGCAACGACTGGGTATCGGCACCGGTAGTGGACGACGAAGGCAAGCTGCTGGGCCGTATTACTATCGATGATGTGGTCGATGTAATTCGTGAAGACGCCGATCACTCACTGATGAGCATGGCCGGCCTGGATGAAGAAGAAGACACCTTCTCGCCGGTTATGCGCACCACCCCGCGCCGGGCCATTTGGTTGGGTATCAACCTGCTCACCGCCATTACCGCCTCGGCGGTGATCAATATTTTTCAGGGCACCATCGACAAAGTAGTGGCCCTGGCCGTGCTGATGCCAATTGTCGCCAGCATGGGTGGTGTCGCCGGCAGCCAAACCCTAACCGTGGTTATTCGCGGTATGGCGCTGGGCCAAATTGGCCGCACCAATCTGCGCTGGCTGCTGAGCCGAGAAGCCGCGGTGGGCTTGATTAACGGCCTGCTGTGGGCGGCGGTGATGGGGGCGATCACCTCGCTCTGGTTTAACGATATCAACCTAGCGATTATTATCGGCGCCGCCATGATCATTAACTTACTCACCGCCGCCACCATGGGTGCGCTGTTGCCAGTGGCCATTCGCGCCATGAAAATCGACCCGGCCCTGGCTGGCAGCGTCGCCCTAACCACAGTTACCGATGTAGTTGGCTTTTTGTCATTCCTCGGCCTGGCCACGTATTTTTACGCCTAGAGCACCTATGAATAACGACGAGTTTGACCCCTGCGACAACGAAGAAGAAGAGCTGATCAGCCGCAGCCAGATCAAGCGCGAGATGCAAGAACTGCAAGATCTCGGCGAGAGCCTGGTGGAAATGAGCAAGAAACAGCTCGCCCATGTGCCCCTACCCGCGAGCCTAAGCGCCGCCATTGTCGAGGCGCGCCGACTCAAAAGCCGAGAGGCCAAGCGCCGTCAGATTCAGTTTATCGGCAAGCTGATGCGCGATATCGATATGGCCCCCATCGATGCGGCCATGGAAAAGATTCGCACCCAAGGCCAGCGCCACCAGTTACAGCGCGAACAGTCCATCGGCTGGGCCGAGCGTATGATTAGCGAAGGCCCTGGGGCGGTAGAAGAATTTTTGCAGCAGTACTGGGCCGGCGACCGCCAGCAATTGCGCCAATTACAGCGCAGCGCCGCCAAAGAGGCCGAGCAGCGCCGCCAGCAACAACAAGCTGGGCAAAAGCAGAGCCCCGCCAGCGGCGCCGGTAAATTACAGCAAGCCCTGCTTGAAGCCATGGAGCTGAGCGCATGAGCGAGCGCCTGATAAATTGCTGGGCCCAAATTGACCAGACCAATCGCGCCGACCCAAACAGCGACAGCGAGGGCCAACCCAAAGCCTTGCTATACGGCCAGCGAATGAGTCAGTGCCTGGCCCAATTCGCCCCCAAAGCAAGTGAGCACCTACAAATTGCGGTGAGGGCCCAACACATTCAACGCTGGGCCATCCCCCGCAGCGACTACCCCATGGACCGGGCCGGCTATCTGCGCTGGCGCCGCAACCTGGGCCGGCACCACGCCGAGGTCTGTGGCCAAATTATGGCCGAGTTGGGCTATAGCCCCAGCGATATCGACACGGTTGCCGGTTTGTTGCAAAAACAAAACCTCAAGCAAAACCCGGATACCCAAACCCTGGAGGACGTGGCTTGCCTGGTGTTTTTAGAGTTTTATTTTAAACCCTTTGCCAAGGCCCACAGCCGCGATAAAATCATTTCGATTTTGCAAAAAACCTGGGCCAAAATGTCGCCGGCTGGCCAGGCGGCCGCGCTGCAATTGCCGCTGGGCGAAGCCGAGCTGGCGCTGGTTCAGCAAGCCCTAGGGTAAGCAATACCCGACATAAACCCACAAGATAAGCCCTGATAAAAGGAAAGCCGGTGGCCGAGTATTACCCCCAGCTAAAGCAC
>JAOXRV010000761.1 GCA_025800435.1 Cellvibrionaceae bacterium
CGTCTACCAATTCCGCCACGTCCGCTTTTCAGGGCCATAATCCAATCTGTAGATCTGGCCAAATACTGCGCTAAGCCATTGATTTATTTGGTTAAATCCCAAATTTCAATCTCACCCTGCGCCAAAGGGGTGCTGATTGTGCCACAAGCATTTGGCAGGTTCAACCAAAAGCCGGAATTTGCCGGCTTTTGGCCCTATAAAACACACCAGAGTGAGATAAGGGCAGTGACAACCGCGTTATATTAGGTGTCGGCGGGGTTTTCCCCTTGCCACTGCTCCACCACCTCGCGCGCGGCGCGAAAAGCCTCAAGACTGGCGGGGGCGCCAATATAGGGAACGGCATGCAATAGCACAGCTCGAATTTCTTCGGCACTACAGCCATTGCGCAAGGCACCGCGCACATGGCCTTTTAACTCATTGGGGCATTTCATCGCCGCCAACATGGCAATGGTGATCAGACTGCGGGTGGGCCTGGGCAGGTCATCCCGGTCCCATACCGTACCCCAGGCGGTTTCCATCACCAGTTCTTGCAGGGGTTGATCAAACTCGGAGGTGTTATTGAGGGCGCGATCGACAAATGGGTCGCTCATTACTTGGCGGCGAATTTCTTCCCCGCGCTGGCGGCGTTGGTTCATGCTACTGCTCTTTGCTGTTAGGGTGGCTTAAGCGCGCAGTTTAACAGCTTACAGACAGTACCACACAGTCTTCGCTGCCCAGATTGCGAATACAGTGGGGCCGGGTCTGGTCAAACTGATAACCATCGCCAGCACCGAGCAAGCGTACCTGGCCGCCCACAGTAACTTCGAGCTGGCCGGAAATAATCACCCC
>JAOXRV010000298.1 GCA_025800435.1 Cellvibrionaceae bacterium
CAGTTGGTGATTATTGTGCCAATAGGGCGAGTGCAATAATTGGCAAAAGCGCTCGCATTCGAGCTGTTGGTGGTTGAGTTTTAGCAACTGCAAAGCTGTGTCCACCAGTGGGCACTGGGCCAGTGGCAGGCCGGCGGAAAAGTTAAACGGCAGGGTGTAGCGTTCGGTATCGGGTAAAAAATACTGGGGCTCAAAGGTCTGGGTGAATAGGCGCTCTAGGCGTTCACGGCGCTGGCCCAGCAGTGGGTCGATAATGCCAATACGCGGTAGCTCAGCAGTTGCCTGGGCTAAATGCTGCTTAGCCCACTGGGCAGCCAGCTGTATTTCCTGCTCGGCACTTTCGGCCGCTACTAGGTGGGTCTTGGGCGCGGCTTGGTGGCAAAGGCTAATTCGCTCTAACTCGGTGCCGGCGGCTTGCAGCAGCGCCAGGGTCAGCGGGGGAATATCGTCGAATTCCAGCAGCAGTATTTTATTGGCTTGTGTTAGCTCGCCCTCGGCAAAAGCGCACTGTAAGCGCTGTAGCATTTGTTCTTGGCTGATAAAGCCCAGCCGCTGGCATAGCTGGCTAAATTGATCGGCCCAATCGGCCAGTAAACTGCCATCGTGTTGCTGGTATTGGCGCAGGGCATCTTGCCCCAGTTGCCATTGTTGAAGGGTCGCCCAGGCGCTGTCGGCCTGGCCTGCGAGTAGCTCGGGGCAAATCAACTGTTGTTGGGCTTCGCTGCGCTGAAGCAGTTGCTGCCATAGGTTTTCGCGCTGGGCAGCGCTTAACAGGATACCCCGGGCTTGGGGCCAGCCTCGGTCTTGTAGCTGTAACCAGTTTTCTTCGCACCATTGATTAAAAGCGAATATTGCCGGGCTGGGGCATACCCCTTGGTCGGTGCTGTGGGACTTGGCGAAGTGCTGCATTAAGCGCCGGCGCAGACGGCTGTTGGGCGTTAACAGCAGGCAGCCCGGCTCTAGCTTGTGCAGTACCTGGCTTATATTAAGGCTTTGATTTTCCATGTGTTATCGATTCCAGTACACTCTAATCTACGCCCGGCTATTATACCGGTGTTTGTCGCAAGCGAGAGATTTATGTCGACCGAAATTCGCGGCGTTAAAGCCGACTTTAACCGCAGTGACAGTGTTGCCCCCAAGCCTTCAGCCAGTTTATTAATCCTACGCGACGGCCAGCAGGGGCTTGAGGTATTTATGCTAAAGCGCAGTCAGGCCTTGTCTTTCTCGCCGGGTTTTTGGGTGTTCCCAGGTGGCGCGCTGGAGGCGGTGGAACAAACGGCCCATAAGCGGGAGCTGGCGTTTAAAGCCGCGGCGGTGCGAGAGACCTTTGAAGAAAGCCGCTTTTTACTGGCCTGTGACCACCGCCAGCAGCCGATAAGCCAAGGCCAATACCAGGCGTTTCTAGCCAAGGCTGACTGGCCCGAGGGTTTTGAAGACAGTGGTGTGTTCAGCCAGTATATGGATGAGCTTAAGCTGCAGCCCAATCTGGCGGGCTTGCACTACCTGGCTTGTTGGACAACCCCGAAGCAGGCGCTTAAGCGTTTTTTAACCCGTTTTTATATTGCCACCGAGCCTGCCGGGCAACAGGGTATGTGCGATGGCGGAGAGACGGTTGAGGCCAATTGGCACTGTGTGGCTGAGCTTATCGAGCAGATCGACAGTGGCGCTATGCAGCTGATGTTTCCGACCGAGATGAACTGTCGCTGGCTGGCTAAATACAGTACCGTTGCCGAGGTGTTGGCGGTAATGGCAGAGCATATCGCGCCAGATATCACCCCGCGTATCGAAAAGCGCGAGGATGGAATCTGGCTCAATATTCCGGCCGAGGCGGGTTATGGTATAACGGAAAAGTTTATGCAGCCCCTGCCAAAGTAAAATGCTGTGTTTGGTAAATAATGGGTGCGGCGGTAACAAATTGCCGCCAGATTGGGCCATAACTGGGCAGTTACACAAGCCCGTAACAAAGAATTCAAGGCTTGCCGGTTAGGGCGCGCTAACATTTTATGCACATATAAGAGAAACTGGCGCGCCACATGTCAGTTTTTATTGGTTATTCTTGATTCCAGCTATTGACTTTTATAAGTGATTGAAAAACAAGGGAAAAATAACAAGGGTTAAAAAATAGCCAATCTGTGTTTTGGAGCTGTTTTACCGGATTAGAAGTAGATTTCTAGTGGCTATCCACTGACTTATCCACAGAATCTGTGGAAAACTAAGCCCTTAGAATTAACTGATGATTTCTGCAGCGATTTTTCGCGTGGCTAAACTTTGCCGCAGTAAATAGAAGCGCCATGGCTTCATATTTCCCTTTGTGACGCCAAAAATATTTTTATTGTATTTAGATAAACATGACTCCTGAACGCCTTAAGCGAATTCGCCAAGTATTGAACCGGCGCCAACCGGACTTAACCATTGTAGCCGACGAGGTACACAAGGGGCGCAATCTCGCCGCCATCGTTCGCAGTGCGGATGCGGTGGGTATCGATCAAGTTCATACGGTAAGCCCTAAAGACGGTTATCGGTCTTTTCGGGGCACTGCCTCGGGCAGCAATAAATGGGTAGAGGTGCACACTTACGATTCGGTCAGCGAGCCGATCCAGGCGCTGCAAGCCAAGGGCTTTGTGGTGTTGGCTGCACACCTCGACCAGGGCGCAGTTGACTATCGGCAGCTGGATTATACCCGGCCCACCGCGCTGCTGATGGGTACCGAGCGCGCTGGGGTCAGTGATGAGGCCCTGGGCCAGGTGGATGCCAGGGTGGTGATCCCGATGATGGGAATGGTGGAGTCTTTTAATGTCTCGGTAGCGGCGGCGATTATTCTGGCCGAAGCCCAGCGTCAGCGCCAACAGGCGGGCTTGTATGATCGCTGTCGCTTACAGCCGGAGCGTTATCGGTATTTGTTTTTTCGCTGGGCCCATCCCCAGGTGGCGCAGTTTTGCGATGCCAGGGGCCTGGCCTATCCTGCGCTGGATGAGCAGGGGGAAATTATCAATGGCCCGGCTTGGTACCGGCAGGTGGCGGGCTTATAAATGCTCCAGCGGCATTTCAGTCTTATACTGCACTTGTTTTAGCGAGAAACTACTTTTGATACTGGCAATACCTTCAAACTGGGTCAGTTTTTCATCTAAAAATTGCTGGTAGGCGGCAAGGTCGGGTAGCGCCGCTCGAATTAAATAGTCAAAATCCCCGGCCATCAAATAGCACTCCATAACCTCGGGCCAGCTGGCGACGGTATTTTCAAAGGTTTCCATCAGCGATTTTACCTGATGGCCCAAGCTCACTTGAATAAATACATGAACATTGACGCCGATAGCCTCGGGATTGACCAGGGTGACCGTGCCCTTAAAGTAACCCGCGTCTTCCAGCATGCGCACCCGGCGTGAGCAGGGGGAGGGGGATAGGGCGATTTTATCGGCCAGTTCAAGATTGGACAATGAGCCGTCGCGCTGCAGGATCTCCAGGATCTTGCGATCGGTTTTATCGAGCTTGTGGGACATAGGCATAATGTAGTTGTTATCAGTGGGGTGGGCCCGGCTGTTGGTCCTGGCCCACATCTTTACCGATTCTAATCAATTTATACCGTTAAGTTAACGAGTATCCCCATTATTTCGGGTGCAACTCGTCTTAATCTACTGTTGCCAGAGCTACCCTAGGGTAATGACTGCGCAAACTGGTCAATGGTCGAGACCACCTCTTTGGCGCTGTCTTGAATTTTGGCAATGACTTCACCGGTCTGGCTGGCCAGTTGTACGCCTCGGTTGGCCTGGTCCAAACACTGGGCCATGCTGCCTGAGGCATTGCTGGTATCCTCTTGTATCTTGCTGATCATAGCGGATATCTCCGAGGTCGACTGGGAGGTGCGCGCCGCCAGCTGACGGACTTCATCGGCCACTACCGCAAAGCCGCGCCCCTGCTCACCGGCTCGGGCCGCCTCAATTGCGGCGTTTAAGGCCAGCAGATTGGTTTGGTCGGCAATCTCTTGAATGGTGTTAATGATTGAGTTGATCTCGCCCGACTGCATATTCAAACGCTCGATATGTTGGGAGGAGGTATGTACCGACTCGGCGATTTGGTTCATTTCCTTGACCGCCTCATTAATAACACCGCCGCCATTTTCGGCCACATCCAGCGTTTCGTTGGAAATTTTCAAAGCGATATTGGCGTGCTCGCGCTCTGCCAGTAGCGCCGCGGATTGGGCGCTGACATCCAGTGCAAATTGGACAATTTTATGCAGCTGGCCATCGTCGCCGATTACCGCGGCAAAGCTGGATTCTAAACTGACGGGCTGGCCGTGGGCGGAGCCACAATTAAAGCGGCCGCTAAGGCTATTGCCATTGGCCAGCTGGCGCCAGTAGTCTCGCCCCAGATGATTGTCCAATTCGCTGGGGGCTATAAGATCCTGTTGGTTTTTGCCCAGCAGCTCGGCCTTGCTATAGCCGCAGGTGCGCACAAAATTATCGTTACAGTCGATAATTTTGCCACTGCTATCATACTCAATCAAAATAAGGGCACCGCTGGCGGCGGCGCCCAAGCCTTTACTGTCATCGTTTGCGTGGCTGCGTTCGCTCACATTAATGCCGTAGTGAACCACCTTGGCCAAGCGTCGCTGGCGGTCTAAGACGGGAATGTAGTTGGCCTCGTAATCAACCGCTTTGCCGTCTTTAGCAAGGTAAATAAAATGATCGCTGACACTTTCGCCACGGTTGAGCTTGGCCCACAAATCCAAATAGCCCGGGCTCTGGGCGTAATTGGCTTCGCATAGTGTACGGTGGTGATGGCCTTTAATATCCGCCAGAGTGCAGCCGAGCGAATGCAAAAAAAGCTCATTGGCATTGGTGATTTCGCCACTGGGGCGAAACTCCGCACAGGCTATTGCTCGACTTGTCGCCTCAAGCTTTGCTGATTGCTGACCGTAGCGCTGCAGCAACTCCTCATACTGTTTTTTTATCTGCCGGTTAAACAATGCAATTTCCATCCATAAATTTGCAGTCTAACCAAAGTGTAGATGAATTTTAAAGCGCCGCCGAAAAATATAGCGGCGCCGAGAGCGCCTAAATAAAATGCGCTAAGCGTCTGTGGAACCGCTTACAGCTCACGTAAAACTCGAAAGCCGACGGCGTCGCTGCGCTGCTCCGGGGCTAGTCCTCTGCGGCTGTGATTGCCGATGTCTTTATGCTTGTCCCGGTGTGAGCCACCGCGCACCGAGCGCAGTGCGCAGTTGTCTCGATCGTACACCGCGGTTGTTTTGCCGGCGCCGCGATAATTCTCGCGGTAACAATCCGCCACCCATTCGGCCACATTGCCACTGCTGTCGTAGACGCCAAAACCGTTGGCCGGGTATTGGCCTACCGGCGCAGTTTTGCTGCCAAATAAGCCGCTATAACGGCTTTTGCAGCCACGCTTACAATTGGCAGGGGGAGCTTTTGCGGTTTGCCACCAGGTGTCGGTATCGCTGCCGGCCCGGGCCATATACTCCCATTCGGCCTCACTCAATAGGCGGTAGCGATGGCCGGTTTTCTCGCTTAGCCAGCGGCTGTAGTCGCGCGCTTGTTGCCAGTTGATATTGATAACCGGGCGTGTGCCTCGGCCCCAGTTTTGATCCGCTGGCGGTTTTTTTTCCGGGCTGTGTTGATCGGGGTAGTTGTCTAAGAACAACTGGTATTGGGCAAAGGTGATTTCATGGCGGCTGACGGCAAAAGCGCGCTCGATAGTAAGCGGGCGCAGCGGCAGGGTGTTTGTTTCGCTGGTACTGCCCATAATAAATTCACCGGCGTCAATCATCACCAACTCTGGGCCGGTTTGAAACTCGTCTATTTTATCGGTGAAAACATCACCGGCCTGGTACTTGGGTTTTAAAGTAAAACTTGGGCTCATATCTTTATCGCTGATGTGCACCCAGGTTTTTAGCGTGTGGTAATTCCGCTTGCGCAGTTCCAGTAGATAACTGCCGGGTGCCAGCGCCATGCCAGCTCGATAGCGGGGCTTGATGTTCAATATTCGAATGCGATCGGCGCTGGGCTCGCTGCTAACCCTCAGGGTATAACTCGCGGGTTCTATCAGCTCTTCAGTTTGAGTATTTATTTCAGCTTCTTCGTTGGTTTCTGCCGTTGGCTCAGTCACTGTTTGCGCCTGGACTAATCGTATAGGGGGCTGAGCTGCGCCCATCTCCACGCGAGCCGGGCTCGCTATTGTGTTCACCCTGGATGCCGCCAATTGGGCTTTGAGGGTAAATGGCGCCTGGGCAAAACTCTGGGTTTTGCTGTTCGGCGCAGCGGGCTTAACGACTGCGCTGTTTGTGCCAGTACTGCTCGCTTTAATTGAGTATTGCCAAACAGCGCCGGCCACCAGCGCCAGCGGCAGGGTTAAAGTGGCAATTGCAATTAGCCTGTGCCCGGCAAATGGTGCAGATGCGCTGGCGGCCTGCTTGGGCTCGGTAAAGCTGTTGGCCTGGCTGATGGCGGTGGCTTTATCGTTGCCCAGGGTATTTATTTTGGTGCGCCGCCGATGCCTTTTGAACAGACCAATAAACTGTTGCCACAGCATCGCCACCAGGGTCTGGCTCAGTTGGCTGACACCCAGCTCAGCGCTGCCCGGGTCGGTGCGCAACTGGGCGCGGGGGCTGATGATGCCCATATTGGTTTCTATCTGCTCGATTAGCGCTACCAGCTCCGCCCCAGATTGGACCCGATCCTGGGGGGATTTAGCCAGTAGGCGTTCTAACAAATCTTGGTATAGCTTGTACTGGGCAGGCAACTGTGGAATGGGGGCGGTCAGGTGCTTGATCGCTATCGCCACCGCTTCTTCGGCGTGGTAGGGCAGCTGTGCGGTTAGCATTTCGTAAAACACCACCCCAAGGCTGTACAGGTCTGAGCGGCCGTCGCAGGGCTGGCCCTTGGCCTGTTCTGGGCTCATATAGTAAGGCGTGCCCAATACTGTGCCGGCGTTGGTCATGCCGAGATTGTGGTTGACGGCCTTGGCCACCCCAAAATCTGTCAGTACCGCGGTGTCGTCACTTCGAAATAAAATATTTTCCGGTTTGATATCCCGGTGGATATAGCCGCGACTGTGGGCATGGGCCAGGGCCGCGGCCAGCTGTTTTAAGATGCGCAGCGCCTCAAGGCTGCTAATACCTTTGCACAAACGCTGACTTAAAGAGCCGCCTGGCAGATAATCCATGGCGATATAGGCCAGTTGGCGATAGCTACCAATATCGTACACCGCGACTATATTGGGGTGGGAGAGTTGACCAATAATATTGGCTTCGCGGTTGAAGCGCTCGTTAAATACCTGGTCCTGGGCCAGGGCAGGGCTGATCACCTTGAGCGCCACTTCGCGCCCAATACTCTGCTGAATCGCCAGGTATACCGAGGACATGCCCCCCTGGCTGATCTTGCGAATAATTTGGTAACCGGGTATTTGCATAGTTGTTCGGGTTTGTTACAGGGGCTTAACGAGGGCCAGGTACAGGGCCAGGGCGATTAGGCCGACTGCGCTCAGCCACAGGTATTTTGTTAATGTGCCCCGGCGCACTGGCGTGGGCCCGGGTGCGGCAATGGCCACCATGCTGATATTGTCGCGGCCGCCAGCGCTTAGGGCGGCCTGTTCTAAATTGTTTAACTGCTGCTCAAGATCGTCGCCGGCACTTAATAGTTGGGCAATTTCTCGGTCTTCCAGCTCGCCGTTTAAACCATCGCTACAGAGGATGATAAGG
>JAOXRV010000813.1 GCA_025800435.1 Cellvibrionaceae bacterium
GAACTAAGAAGATTGGCCGAGTTCCGCCCTCGGGTGATGTTTTTGATGCAGGCTCTTCATGCGCTCATTGGCGATATGGGTATAGATCTGGGTAGTGGATAAATCGCTGTGGCCCAGCAGCAGCTGCACCACCCTGAGGTCAGCGCCGTGGTTAAGCAGGTGGGTGGCGAAGGCGTGGCGCAGGGTGTGGGGCGACAGAGGTTTGTCGATACCGGCCACCTTGGCCCAGTGCTTGATGCGGTGCCAAAAAGTCTGGCGGGTCATCTGCTGGCCCCGGCTGCTGGGAAACAGTACCGAACTGGGGCCTTTTAACAGGGCCTGGCGGCCGCTTTTAATATAGCGCTGCAACCAGTTAATGGCGGCCTCACCCATGGGCACCAAGCGCTCTTTGCTGCCCTTGCCAAATACCCGGATCACGCCCTGGCGCAGGTTTACCTGGCTTTCGGTAAGGCTGACCAATTCGCTCACCCGCAGGCCACAGGCGTACAGCAACTCAAGCATGGCGCGGTCACGCAGGC
>JAOXRV010000014.1 GCA_025800435.1 Cellvibrionaceae bacterium
AGACCACTTGGTTGTTACCGGCGCTGCCCAGTAGTTGGCGCATGGCCTCAACCAAACCCAAAAAGCCCGCCGCACTGCCGGCCTGGCCAACCGACAGCTGGCCGCCGCTGGTGTTGTGGGGCAGGCCCCTGCCGTCAAAAGTCAGCTCGGTGTTGCGCACAAAATCGGGCGCTTCGCCTTTTTGGCAAAAGCCCAGGTCTTCCATCTGTAACATGGAAATGGCCGGATAGTCGTCATAGGTTTGCAGCAGATCGATATCTTCTGGGCCGCAGTCCGCGCGGCTGTATAGCTCGTCGATATACTCTGTCCAGCCGCCGCGAAACTGCACCGGGTCTTGGCGGTGGGCGTTGTGTAATTCATCCGCCGCCAACAGCCGTACATAGGGCAGTTTTAAATGTTTGGCTCGGGCTTCGCTCATTAATAAAAAGCCTTCGCCACCGGCGCAGGGCATAACACAATCAAACATATGCACCGGCCCGGCAATTTGCCGAGCGTTTAGGTACTGCTCCATGGTCAGGCTTTTGTGGCCCAGTAAGGCGCCGGAGTAGTGATTGGCATTGTGGCGCTGGGCCAGTGCAATCCGGCCAAAATCTTCCCGGGTGGCGCCGCTCTGTTCCATATAGTGCTGGGTAATTAGGGCAAAGGCCGCATTGGGGCCACCGGCACCGTAAGGGTATGAGGCATCCCGGGTAAAGGTAGAAAAATCCGCAATTAAATCCCCGAAGCTGCCGGGCTGGTTGGTATCGCCACCGATACAGGCGACGATATTGGCATCACCCATTTGCACCGCCCTGGCCGCCCGGCGCAGGGCAATAACACCGCTGGCGCCGCCAAAGGGCAGCTGCTCTAAATAGCGGGGGCTAATATTAAAATGCTGGCACAGGCTAATCACCGAGTCCGGCCCCAGTGAAAAACTGGAGATGGCCAGGCCGTCTACCTCGGCCTTATCGATACCGGCCTGGTGAATCATATGACCCAGGGTTTGACCAATAAAATAACTGGCGCCGTGCGCGGAGCTTTTGGCATAGCCAAAACTCTGGGGGCAGACCAGGGCCAGGCCCTCGTAGCTGGCAGGCTTTTGATTAAGCCGGCTCATCGCTTGCTGCCCTTTTTTAAGTGGCGAAGATCAAAGCAATCGCCCTGCTCCTGTAATTGACGGCCAAGCTTTTTGATCTCGCCGCGCTGGGGTTTATTGGAGGCGGTGGTGGGCAGGTTCGGCACAAAGGCGATATAACCGGGTAATTTGTAGTAAACCAGGCTCTCGCGCCCGGCTTCAACTATCGCTTCAGCCAGTGCCTCGCTCGGGGCTTTACCCTCGGGCAGAATCACCAATGCCATCACCTCATCGCCGCGAATTTCATCGGGCACGGCACACACCGCTAACTGCTCCACATCAGGGTTTTGACTAATCGCCGCCTCCACCTCAAGCGCAGAAATATTTTCGCCGCTGCGACGAATCACATTTTTGCGCCGGTCGACAAAGTGAAAGCTGCCATCTTCAGATTGGCGCACCACATCGCCGGTATGTAAATAACCGCCTTGCCAGGCCTCGGCAGTGGCCTCTGGGTTTTTATAGTAGCCGCTAAAAAAACCCTTGCGTGGGTTGTCACCCGCGGCCCGGACGAGTAGCTCACCCGGCTCGCCAAAGGCAACCTCGGCGCCCTGTTCGTCCACCAGTTTTACCTCGACCAAATCGGGCAGCTGGCCAAAACAGCTAGTGCCTATATGACGGGGCTCGGCGCAGGCGGTAATGCAGCCGCCGCTGCCTGACTCAGTCATGGCCCAGCTTTCGATCAGGGGGAAGCCAAAGCGCTGCTCAAAGCGTTGGTGATGGCGCGGGTTTACCCCCGCACCAAAACCAAACTTAACCGCCAGCTCGCGCTCATAGGGGCCGGCTTCAATATTCAGTAAAA
>JAOXRV010000026.1 GCA_025800435.1 Cellvibrionaceae bacterium
GGTGCGCGGTGATGGTGGCAATGGCGATATATATTGCCGGGGCGCGCAGGGGCATGGCGGCAAAACGCTGGGCCTGGGTTTCACTGAGCTCTGGCTGAGCCTGTTTGGCAGCGTATAAAAACAGTTGGCCCAAGGCCTCAAGACCCGAGCCGTCTATGTAAAGATAGCGCCATGGACGCAGACAACCGTGATCGGCAGCGCGCAATGCGGCAGTCTCCATATGCTCGCGCTGCTCGGCAGTTGGCCCCGGGGCCTTGAGTTTGCCGTGTGAGACACGCTGAGTAAGGGCTTCAATTGCTTGCATAGTTTACTTGGGCTCTGTTTTGGGCGGGAAGCTGGGCTATTATTCACACCATTAGCCGCCAAGCAAGCAGCGGGGAAATTCTAATGACCGCCAAAGGCGACCGACGGGCGACAAATAACCTAAGAAAGCGCCAAATAGTCCTTCCATTAGCACTAAAAAAGTACCATCATAGAGGTGTTTTGTGACGGACAACACATTATTACTGGCCAAGGCCGCACTTTATTAAGGCCTGATTAACTAACGCACACCACCGTTAATGACTACACATCAAGAAATGCATCAGTCGCCGGTAGACCGGCCGGAAGAGCTACCCCAGTACCCATTGTACTTTCGCATATTGCTATGCTTTTCCATGGTGGCCACCCTGGCCACGGGTTTGGACTGGCCCAACCCGGATTTTGTCCGGGTGTCCTTTATCGCGGGCCTGCTGATTTACCTGTTCGTTACCTTTAATCTGCAGCAAAAACTCAAAACCAAAACCACCCCGCCACTGGCGGTTATAGTCGGAACCATTGATGCGTTTATTATGGGCCTGTGTATCGGCCTGCTAGAGCTAAGCCTGTTGCCGGCCGCCCTATTTTGGATTCTCTTGCAATTCAACGCCATCAGCAGCGGCGGCCAGGAAAAATGGCTGCGCGATAATATTGCCTACTTTGTCGGCATCGCCACAATGCTGAGCATTATGCAGCCAAACTGGTCGGTAAACGGCCAACTGGAAATGGGAATCGCCGGGCTTATCGGCATTGCAGCGTACTTTTGCGCCTACGCGGTTTACACCAAAAAACGTCTGGACACGATCAGCGCAGACTACGAGCGGCTCAATAAAGAACAAGTCACCCAAAAACTGCGCTCCTACCAACTATCGCGCTATTTACCACCACCGGTGTGGAAGGCCATCAACGCCGAGGACAGCACTCCGCCCCCCACCCAGCGCAAGAAGCTGACCGCTTTTTTTTCGGATATCAAAGACTTCTCTGTACTGGCTGAAGAACTGGAGGCCGAAACCCTGACCGACCTACTCAACACTTACCTGACTGAAATGTCGAAAATCGTTGAGGAATACGGCGGTACCATCGATAAGTTTATGGGCGATGCCATTATGGTATTGTTTGGGGATAACGACAGCAAAGGCGCCAAAGACGATTGTCGTCGCTGCCTGTGTATGGCCATTGCCATGCGTAAACGCATGAAGGTATTACAGCAGCAGTGGCGCAACCAGGGCATTACCCGGCCCCTCAGTATCCGCATGGGTATCAACACCGGCTACTGTACGGTCGGCACCTTTGGCACCCGCCATCACCTCGATTACACCGCCCTTGGGGCCCACGTAAACCTGG
>JAOXRV010000036.1 GCA_025800435.1 Cellvibrionaceae bacterium
ACTCCAGCCGTTTGAGGTACTGCTGCACCCCCAGCTCCATTTCGCTGCGCCCCATCAGCGAACCCAGCACCGGGGCAAACAACAGCGCATACAAGAGCGAGCCCACCAGCACCGCAAATACAGTGGTGGGCAGGTAACCCATAAACTCACCCGCAACCCCGGGCCAGAACATAAGCGGCAAAAATGCCGCCAGCGTGGTCGCGGTAGAAGCCACCACCGGCCAAAACATGCGCCGCACCGAGATTTGGTAGGCGGCGTTACTACTGAGCCCCTCGGCCATTTTGCGATCGGCAAATTCGGTGATCACAATGGCGCCGTCAATCAACATACCCAGTGCCAGCAACATGCCAAACATCACCATCATGTTAAAGCTGTAACCCAGGTAGTTAATGATGATCACCGCAAACAACAGCGAGAAGGGAATCCCAAAGCCCACTAACAAGCCCGAGCGAAAGCCCAGCGCGGCCACCACAATCACCATCACCAACAGCATGGCAGTGACGATATTGCCTTCCATCTCGCTCACCATGGTGAGGGCAAAGCCAGAGGTATCCAGCACATACTCGACCGTTACACCCTTGGGAATATTGGCGCGCAGGCGCTCAACCGTGGCCTGCACTTGGCGGGTAACCGCAATCTGATTGGCATCGCGGCGCTTGGTCACCTCCACCGCGATGGCGCTGTCGCCATTTACACTGGTAAAGCGGCTGGGGTCTTTAAAGGTGCGGCGAATGTCGGTCACTTCGCCCAGGGTAATTACCCCATCTGGGGTGGACTTAATAGGAATGCCAAATACATCCTCGGCGGTTTCGATCAGCCCGGGCACTTTAATTGCAAAGCGACCCTTGTTGCGATCCAGCTCACCGGCGGGTACCAATAGGTTATTGCCGATTACCGCATTGATTAGCTCGGCACTGGTAATGCCGTAGTGCTCTAGCTGATCGGGATCGATAATAACCTCGGCTACCTCTTCCCGGTGGCCCACCATATTGGCTTCTAGTACGGCGGGAATACCCTCGAACTCACGCTTGAGCATTTGCGCCGATTGAAACAGGGTTCGCTCGGAAACTTCGCCGCGCAGAGTAACCACAATGGCGGGAAAATCTGTAGCGGAGGCCTCATCGACCACCGGCTCTTCGGCCTCTTGGGGTAGCTCGGCCTTGGCCCGGTCGACCGCCTCGCGCACTTCAGTCACCGCAAGTTTAATGTCTTTATCGGATTCAAACTCGGCCAGAATATAAGCCATGGACTCGCGCGCGGTGCCCTTTAGTTCTTCCAGGCCCTCAATGGTGCGCAGTTCTTGTTCCAGCGGGCGCAACAATAGGCGGGCGCCATCTTCCGGGGAGATACCCTCTTGAAACACTGAGACAATCACAAACGGCAAGCTCACATCGGGCTGCATTTCCACCGGCATTTCATTGCGCGCAGAGATACCCACCAACAAGATTAGCAGCAATATACACAGGGTACTGCGCGAACGGTTAACCGCCGTTTCTAAAAAATTCATAAACTGGCCGCCTGGCCCTGGCCACCTTTAAAGCGGTAAGCTACCTTCTCACCCTGGCTCACGTATTCCTGGCCCACGGTAATAAGCAGCGAAGACTCGGGTAGGCCAAGCACCCACACACCGTCACCGTCGTTGCCGATAATATCCACTAGGTAAAACTGCACCTGATCTTTGGCATCCACAACCCGCACACCAACCCGGCCCTCATCGTCCAGCGACAACAGCGAAGCGGCTATATGAAAGGCATTTACCGAGCCCGTGGGCAGTACCAGTTTGCTGGTAATACCAACCAGTAATTTACCCTCCGGGTTGGCTACCTCAACCTCAATTGGAAAGGTGCGAGTGGTGCGGTCAGACTCGCGCCCAACATAGCGAATTGTGCCGGCCACTTGCTCACCGGTGCGCAATTGGGCCTGTGCAGTGGCGCCCACACGCAAGCTGGCGACTTGGGTTTCAGAGACTTGGCCGGCCAATACCAAGGGGTCGAGATCGATCACCCGAGCGCAGACGCCGCCCTTGCTGATGTAGTCACCCAGCTCGACTGGGCGGCTATCGACCACGCCATCAAAGGGCGCGCGCACTTTAAGATTTTGCAGATCCAGCCGACGCCGCTGTAGATTGGCCTTGGTGGTTTGCAAGCGGGCCTTGGCACCGGCGATAGCGGTTTTAGACTGGTAGCCGCCGGACTTTAAACGCAGGGCACCATCGTATTCCATCTGCGCCTGCTTAACCGCGGCTTCTGCTTCGGCTAGGCGCAGCTGGCGATCTTCTGGCGCCAGCTCACAGATTACATCGCCGGCCTTAACCACACTGCCGCGAGCGGCGGGCTCAGCCACGATCCTGCCGTCGACCTCGGCGCGCACGTCCACTTGGCGGTTGGCCTGGGTGCGGGCCCGCACCCGCACCTGCTGGGCATAGGGTTTGGCGCTTAGACGGCGCACCTCAACGGTAGTCAACTTGTCGTCGGCTTCAACCACTCGCGCCGGGCCGGCATCCTCTTCAGAACTGACAACCAGGCCCGACGCCATCCACAGCGCCGAGGCCAAGCCAATCAGGCTGGCAATACGGTAGTTTTTACTTTTCCAAACGGAAGCTAAGGTTTGCATAATTCGTCACTAGCCAAACATCAGTACAGAATATGGGGAATAGGCTATTGTCGGCATCGGCCCTTAAACCGCAAGCCAATAAATGTTAAGCCCCGAGCTTGGCCCAAGCCCCCGTCCACAGTGCCCCTCAAGCCGAGAATTCTAGGGCACCTCTGAATAACTCGGTGACGCTCAGGCCTTGGGGCAAAGACGCTAGCAAGGCGCTCGCTCGAAGGTAGGCTCCCGCTGAACATCATCGAGTTATTCAGAGGTACCCTAGACCCAATTTACGCTTTTTGCCTCTTAAAATATGCACATTTAGCCGGCCGGCCCACGCCGCTGGTCAGGGGCCAGCGCAAAAGCTACAATTTCGCCCTCGTTTTATCTGTTTA
>JAOXRV010000082.1 GCA_025800435.1 Cellvibrionaceae bacterium
ATGGGGAATCCTTCCTTATTTGCTAGCGTCTATCTGAGTACCGTTCACTTAATTTAACATAATATATATTATGCGCACTTTGTTTGGGTGCACTGGCTTGTCAACAAGCGCTATTTCAGCATCCATTCTCTGTCCAATCAAAATCCATCTGTTTCGCGGTTTTTAAGGCTAACTCACGATTCACCAGCCTTTCAAGTAAATGCAGGCTCATGTCTATGCCCGCCGATATGCCCGCTGAGCTAATAACCTCCCCGTTATCCACCCAGCGCACATTATCTACCACGGTTAAAGTTGGAAACTGCTGTTTTAAATCGGCGATATCTTCCCAGTGCGTCGTTACTCTATGATTGCTGATTAGCTGGGCTTTGGCCAGCAGGAATACGCCAGTACATACCGAGGCCAGCAGCTTAACCTTCGCGGCCTGTTTACGTATCCAATTAATAACTTCAGGTTTATCCATTTCCTTGGTATGCACGCCGCCAACAATAATCAATAGGTCAAGCTCTGGGTGCTGGCTAATATCATAATCAGGGATTACTCTAAAACCAGCACGCGCCCGGACTGGTGCTTTATCTCTGGCAATTAGGCTGACTTTAAATGGCGCCTTTGTAGGACACAGGCGCGCAGCGGTCGAAAAAACCTCATAGGGCCCGGCAAAATCGAGCACCTCAGCCTCTGGGTAGATAAATATTCCTATATGCATAACGTCTTCTATTTAACATAATTCTGGCCAGCCTATTTATTTAAAGACATAACTGATACCAGCTAGGCTGCTTGATCGCTTTTATGCAGCGCCTGGCAAACTTGTCCCTAGCTAACATTTCAGGCACCTGATTGGTTTGACTAAAACCAAACTGTTTTGGCAATTTACTGTAGATGGATTTAGGGGGTAGCCCGCACACATCCTTTAACTTGGCCCCGGTTTCAAAGCTGTGGTAAAAAACATTGCTCACACCCAGCTCATCGCGGATAAACCGCAGCGCGGCCAGCATTGTCGCTTCGGCCCAGAGTTTTTGATAGCTGGACAATATCTGCTCAGCATAGTGTATAAAGTCTTTATAATCAGCCCCAATACGACAATTAATTTGCCAAGGGGCCAACTTTGGATCACGCGCCCTGCCCCGCTTTAGCTTGCGTAGATTACCGGCGACGCCCCTAAACCAGTCACTTTGAATTTCTTCAATCAAGACCTCGTCGGTGTCTAAGTTAATATCGAGCCTGGCCCAAGCCATGGTATTGCGCCCTTGTCTATCCACCGGATGTGAGTAGCAAGCAAAGGGGGCCTCACCGTCTAGGGGTTTAATCAATCGACGATACTGCTGATCGTGCCAGCCATCAAAATTAACTTGTAACACTAAGTTTTTTTGGTTGCGGCTGGTTTGATCCCAGCCCCGCTCGGCGTTGCCCCAAGAGGCCAATCTAATAGCTAACGGCCATTGTTTTAAGGGCCACAAACATTGTATATCGCTTTGTTGCAAATGCCCGTTGGCGCAGTGTTTTAGGGCTTCACTAACTGTGGGCTTTTGCAAAAAACGACCGACCGAACTGCTGCGCAATTGTGCGATAGACGCGCTCTGGCCTGGGTATTTGGCCAGCTCAAATTCAATTAGGTCAAAACAATATCGGTCTCGAAAATAATGCAATATACGGCGCTCATCGCCTAAACACGTCAGCACCTCGGTTAATTCTTCTTGCTTCATAATATTTATTCACAAAGATATTTTGTTTAGGTTTTATAGAGGTTTTTCACCCGGTTTATTAAGGGTTTTGATGCCCGGCTTAGTGAAGATTTCTAAATTGCCCATTATGTTTGCTTGTGTTGGATAGCTTTTTAAGGCAAAGCAATCCCCCATCTGAAAATACAAATATCTCAAATGTTAAAAATAAACTCGTCTTTGACCCACAGGCGAGAAGATATAAGTGCTTGATGAGCTGTAAAACCTAAGCGCAAGAATCGGCTAAACGCGCAATCTATTTGATTGCCGAGCCATTAAGAGTTTGCGTTAGGTATTTGTGCTAGGGAAAGAAAAACTTAGCTAAAGAAAGTCTTTACAGTGAAGCTCAATACTGCACAGTGTGTTTGTAAATAAATCATATTAAGCCTCCTGTTTGATAGGGTGTTGAAAAAGTGCGCAGACTATAATCTGTTCCCCCAGGGAGCGCAAGGCCTTGTTTCGGTTTTTTGATCGCTGAAACAAAATTATTATTAATTCCCCACCTAGGTGGCAAAGCCGCCTGTGATACCATAAGGTTTTTTCAGGATTTACGGCAGTGCCTTTTCCCCCTCACCTATTATTAACTGCGATTACCGCCGTACTCACCATGTCTTTGGTACCGGTGCTGATTAAATCCGTTGCCGCCAATGAGGTTACCATTGGTCTTGGGCGGCTGTTTATTGCGCTGCTGTGTATTAGCCCCCTGGTGTTTGCTCGGGCGGGCTTTGCCGGTTTAAACCGCCGGGCTTGGCTGGGCTTACTGGTCATCGGTTTATGCTTTGGGCTGCATTGGCTGGCGTATTTTTACAGCATTAAAACTGCCGGTGCTGCGGTGGCGGCTATAGCGGTGTCTACCTATGGGGTGCACCTATTATTACTGAACAGCTTATTTAAGGGCCACAAGGTGACGGCCTTGGAATGGGCATTAATTTTAGTGTGTGTATTTGGTTGTTATCTGGTGGTGCCCAGTGTAAATCTGGCGGATACGGTTACTTTGGGCTTGCTGGCAGGTTTGTTCAGTGCGGTGTTATACGCGGCCATGCCCCTATTGCACCAGCGTGTTGCCGAGGTGCCCACTCTGACTCGTGCCTGGGGGCAGTTTGCCTTTGCCGCCCTTTTCTTTTTACCCTTTTGGGGGCTTAGCGATTGGCAGTTAGGGCGAGTGGATTATTTTAAGCTATTGGCTTTGGGGCTGGTGTGTACGGTGGTAGCCCATGGTTTATGGGTTAAGGCCAGTACCGAGCTGCCGCCGGTATTTACCGCCGTCATTTACTATTTGTATGTGCCCATGGCGATGTTATTAAGCGCCCTATTTTTAGATGAGCTTATCAGTCTGCCTATGGCTACTGGCGCCACCTTGATTATCAGCGCCAATATTGGTCTGGCGTTAATTTCCTGGCGAGCCCTTAAACGGACCAAGCTTAACCAGCTTGGGGAGTAGTTTATTTGGCCTCTGGGTTTGGCCCATCCTCTACTCAATTGCCTTGTTGGCCCAGATTTAATGGGAGCAGGCAGCGGCACAGTCCCAGCAGAATTAGTGGGCAAAAGTGGCCTGGAGGTGACCAGTGCGGCTTTCAGCGGAATAAAATCAACAATAATTTCCTTATATTTCAATGTGATATATATTTATATTCGAGCGGTTTATTAAGTAAATTTTTGACCTATAACCCCGCGGCCCTGTACAGAACCAAGCCGCATTTTTAAGCGATACCAAGTATTAGACTAAAGCCCAAGGCTAGGCTATTGATTCCACCTTTATATTAGTTGATACTAATCTATGTTAAAAATAACGACAATCGGGGAAAGTTATGGCCAATATATTGATTATCGGCGGCGGCCTGGGCGGTATTAGCTGCGCCTATGAAATGCGCGCCGAGCTCGGCAAAGAACACCATATCACCGTTATTGGTGACCGCAGTAAATTCTCCTTTAACCCCTCCAACCCCTGGGTTGCGGTGGGCTGGCGTAAACCGGATGATGTGCAGATCGATATCGCTAAGTTTCTCGCTAAAAAGAAAATCGGCTTTGAACACAGCGGGCTTAATAAAATCGACCCGGACGCCAAAACTTGCACTCTCGGCAGTGGCGAAACCCTACCCTACGATTACCTGGTTATCACCACCGGCCCGCGCCTGGCCTTTGATGAAGTGCCGGGCCTAGGCCCAAGTGGCCACACCGTTTCGGTATGCACCACCGAACACGCACTCAGCGCCTGGGAAGACTACCAGGAATTTGTGAAAAACCCCGGCCCCATTATCGTCGGTGCCGCCGCCGGCGCCAGCTGCTTTGGCCCGGCCTATGAGTTTGCGATGATTCTCGATGCCGACCTGCGCAAGCGCAAAATACGTGATCAGGTGCCCATCACCTATGTTAGCAGTGAGCCCTATGTGGGCCATATGGGCCTTGGTGGCGTGGGCGATTCCAAGGGCATGATGGAGCGCGAGTTGCGCCAGCGCCATATCAATTGGGTGGTTAACGCCAAGATTGAAGAAGTCACCGACGGCCTTATGAAAGTACAAGAGATGGATAAACAGGGTGAGCCCTTTAAAACCCACGAGATTCCATTTAAATACTCTATGGTATTGCCCGCCTTTACCGGTGTTGACCCGGTGCGCGAGATCAAAGACATGTGTAACCCACGCGGCTTTGTGATGATCGATAAGCACCAGCGCAACCCCACCTACCCCGAGATTTTCTCGGCCGGTGTGTGCGTAGCAATTCCGCCTGTTGAAGTAACGCCGGTGCCTACTGGTGCCCCCAAGACCGGCTTTATGATCGAGTCGATGGTAACCGCCATCTGTAAAAACATTGCCGCCGAACTCGAAGGCAAAGAACTGCAGGCCCAGGCCACTTGGAATGCCATCTGCCTGGCAGACATGGGCGATACCGGCGCCGCGTTTGTGGCCCTGCCCCAGATTCCGCCGCGCAACGTTACCTGGGCCAAAACCGGCAAGTGGGTACACCTGGCCAAAATCGGCTTTGAGAAGTACTTTATGCGCAAGATGAAGACCGGCAGCACCGAGCCTCTTTATGAAAAAACTGTGCTGAAGGCACTGGGTATTGAGCGTTTAAAATAAACGCTCAAGCGCAAACAAGGCTCCCTCGGGAGCCTTGTTTATTAGCGGTGGTTCCCTTTACTGGCAGGCTAGCCGTTGAGCCAGCGCTGCAGTAGCCGTTGCAATTTAAAGAACTCTATAGGCTTGGGCAGGTAATCGTCCATGCCGGCGGCAAAGCTGCGTGATTTCTCGCCGTTAAACAAATGTGAAGACATGCCGATAATGGGAATATGCTCTGACACAGCCTCACCTTTAGCGGCGCTTTCTAGCTCTGCTTCAATTTCTCGCTCACGAATAGTTTGAGTGGCCTCAAAACCATCCATCACCGGCATATTACAATCCATTAGCACCACATCAAATTGTTGCCGTGCCATTTTTTCCAGAGCCTCTTTACCGTTGATGGCGATACAAACATTCAGCTTAAGCTTTTCCAGTAGACGCTGGGTTACCAGTTGATTGGCCCGGTGATCGTCCACCAACAAAATGGAGTAGCCTTCAAAGCTCGCCAAATTATCTTTGTCATGGGTAAGGCACTCTGGCTTAACCGCATCGCCGGTCATACCGCCCAATAACAAATAGGCCAAGGCATTGTGTGCCGCCTGGGGCGAGATAGGTTTGTTTAAACGGGCAATTGGCATTTTATCCAAAGCATAACCTTCTACCTCTGGGCTCTCTAGATCGCGCCGGTTACCCACCACCAACTGGGCAGTTTGGGCCAGCTGCTCATCCTCCAGCATGCGCCGGGAGATGTCCATCCAGTCGTGATCGTTGTGGTGGGTATAAAACAATACCAAATCGAAAGCTTCGTCGTCCTTACGGGCATCATACAACAACTGCACCACCGCACTCAGGTCTTGCTCGTGCTCGACCGTCAAGCCCCAGTCACGCATCTCGCGGATCATTGGCTTGCGCATCTCTTTAGAAACACCGACCAACAACGCGCGCTTGCCAAGTAGACGCGGGTTAACACTGACCTCTTGGGTTAAACTGCCAGATATTTCCAGGGGCAAGCTAACCAGTACCTGATGGCGTGATGGGCTTAGCTCTACAAAGCCGCCGATAGACTCCGCCAAGGCTTTACACACTACAAACGAGGTGCTGGATTCCCAATCTTGAATAAGCGTGGCCGAGCTGGTGTCTTGGGCATACTGGCCCGCTTCTTGAGTTTCCCAGGCCAGATATTTATCTTCATCACTGGCGCTGACCAATCTAATTTTTAAGGTTAAGTTACCCTCGCGTTGATCATCCAAACGATAGTTGCCAACAATGGATATTTCATCGGATTGGGTGGAATACATTACATGGTAAATAAGCTGATGCAAAATTTGCTGCACCCGGAGCGCATCGCCACGCACCCGCAAGGGGATGGATGAATTCAATAAATAGGTTAACTCAGTCTGTTGGTGTGCGGCATCTTCACACAAGTCTTCAAGTACGCTTTCAAGCAAGCGGCGCAAATTAAAAACACTGGCATCGCTTTCATACTGGCGGCCTACCAAATTTAAATAGTCGCCGACGTTATTGATTAATTCGAGCTGATGCATGGCACTGCGGTGGGCCATGTCGACAAGATCTGCCTGGTGAGTGGCGAGCTTATCTCGATCCAATAGCGAGAGACTGCCGAGCAAATCATTAAGACCGACGCGCACCTCACTGCCGAGGTTTTGTAAAAAATCAGTGCTAAATTGGTCAGCCGCTTCCATATCGCGCTTTTCCGCTTCCAACTCAATGGTTTTACGGGTTAGGGCCTGATTGGTCTCTAAGCTCTTCCAGTAGCTTTCCGCCACTATGCGCCCCTGGTGCACCATCAATAAAAAGAACAGCAGCACAATAATGCCGAACAGATAGCCGTTGATAGAATCCAATGCCACCAAAGATAGCGCCCCCGGAAACAAACCGCAGAACTGGTACCAGCTCATATAGCGGTTATAGGGCGCTAAGGCGTTGGCGGTGGAAGAGAAAAAGACAATGCTATAAAACCACAAAATAGTGGTCGCATCATCGAGCCCCCGTGCGGTGGTAAAGCTAACTAATATTACGCTCCACCACAGTGCGCCGAGTAGCGATGCCAAAAAGTATAGGTTGCGCCAGCGCGAAGGTGCTCTTGGGTATAGGGCATCAAAGCGAAACAGGTAATAACTGCGCATGGCGGTGATTAAAATCAGGCCCACACTTAATACCAAACTAAGCTGCGGCGCTTCACGATACAGCTCGCTTAACCACAGGCAAAAGAAGTACACACAGAAGTTGATCAGAATGCCGCGCCGACTGTATTTAGCCATGCGGCTATCGGTCTCACGCATTAGGCGCCGATCGCGGTGAACTTTGGACTCGGGAATGAACAACTTAAACATGGTAGCCCTATTGTGTTTTGATCGTGGTTTAATGGTTTTTACAACACCGCCTATTGCTCCAACATGGATACAATAACGGTTTTAATTATAAAGCCCAATACACCAAGGCCCAGCGCAAAGAACAGTATAAAAGTGCCAAACTTACCCGCATTTGACTGTTTGGCCAAATCCCAAACAATAAATGCCATAAATGATATTAGTCCCCCGACTCCCAAATACAGGACCCAAGTATCAAAAATTTCGTTCACTCGTTTCTCCTAAGGCCATTTGGGCAAAAAACGACCATTATCTACTTTTCTAATTCTAATAAGCCATATAAACTGGGCGGGTCGCACTAAAAACAGCTAAGTAACGGCGCATCAACGGCTGGGCAGTTAAAGGGTGCCTCTGGGCTCGCAACTGCGAGCGGTTCAAAGGGTACCCAGTTTTAGCCTGGCCCGACGCGATAGCGCCATCCCATTAACGATAGCGCCATTAAAATAGTCGTTACAAGGTTGTTCAAGGTTGTTCAAGGTTGTTAAGGGTGCGTACATCTGCAGGTGCGTATAAAACGCCCAGCTAAGCGCTTTATTATAATTGAAGACAAAGGGGATATTGAATGAAAATTAACGCTAAATTGCTTCGCAACGGCCTGCTGGCCTTTACCGCCGCCTCTGTACTGGTACTGAGTGGCTGCTCAAAAGAAGAAGCCCAAGCTCCGGCCCAGGCTGAAGAAGCCGCCGCCGAAGTTGGCGCCGAGTCTGGCAACCTGCTGGATCAGGCTGCCCAGGCCACTCAGGACGCTGCTGCCAACTTGAGCGACAGCGCCCAAGAAGCTGTAGCCGACGCCCAAGAAGCCGCCAGCGAAGCTGCCAGCGCCGTCACTGAAAGCGTAGGCGATGCTGCTGATGCGGCCGCTAGTAAGGTTGAAGAAGCCGCTGCTGGCTTAGCTGGTGAAGAAGCCGAAGCCAAAGCTAAGGCCGAAGAAGCCCTGAAAGGCTTGGAAGGCAAGTAAGCGCTCTGCCCGGCCTGCCCTGCTCGCTCGGCGAGTTGGGTCAGACCAAGCAAGACCATAATGTCTAACTATTAGCGGGTACCGCCACCTTGCCAACAGCTAATTGCTAAGTGCTAAGTGCTAAGTGCTAAAAGCATAGCGGCCCAAGCTAGACATAAACTGGGGACATAAAAAAAGCCGCATTTGCGGCTTTTTTTATGGCTTGAAACTACCCTTTTTTACAGGGCAGCGTCCAACTCGGGTACCGCCTCAAACAGGTCGGCAACCAAGCCGTAATCGGCAACCTGGAAAATTGGGGCCTCTTCATCTTTGTTGATGGCCACAATCACCTTGGAGTCCTTCATACCGGCCAAGTGCTGGATAGCACCAGAAATACCCACAGCAATGTATAGCTCAGGGGCAACGATCTTACCGGTTTGACCAACCTGCATATCGTTGGGCACAAAGCCGGCATCAACCGCAGCGCGCGAGGCGCCTACCGCAGCACCGAGCTTATCGGCTACTTTGTACAGCATTTCGAAATTGTCACCGTTCTGCATGCCGCGACCGCCAGAGATCACTACGCTAGCAGCAGTCAGGTCAGGGCGATCGCTCTTGGCAATTTCCTCGCCAACAAAAGCAGAGGTGCCAGCGTCTTGGGTATTATCCACAGACTCAACCGCGGCACTGCCACCTTCGGCGGCAACGGCGTCAAAAGCGGTGCCTCGAACGGTGATCACCTTGATGGCGTCGCTGCTCTGGACGGTGGCAATGACGTTGCCGGCGTATATGGGGCGCTTAAAGGTATCAGGGCTTTCAACCGAAATAATATCGGAGATAGCTTGTACGTCCAGCAGCGCAGCGGCGCGCGGCAAAATGTTCTTACCGTTACTGGTAGCAGAGGCCAGGATATGAGTGTAATCCTTGCCCAGCTCGGCGACCAGGGCGGCTACGTTCTCCGCCAGCTGATTGGCATAAGCGGCGTTGTCGGCAACAAGCACTTTGGCTACGCTGTCGGCTTTGGCCGCCGCTTCAGCGACAGTGCCGCAGTCGGCACCGGCTACCAGTAGGTGAATATCACCACCGATGGCTTTGGCCGCCGCGATGGTGTTTAAAGTCGCCGCATTGAGACTGGCGTTATCGTGTTCTGCAATTACTAAAATACTCATCTTAGATCACCTTCGCCTCGTTTTTCAGTTTGTCGACCAGCTCAGCCACATCGGCAACCTTGATACCGGCACTGCGCTCGGCAGGTGGCTCGACCTTCAGGGTTTGCACGCGTGGGGCAATGTCTACACCCAGCTCGTCTGGAGTGGTGGTATCCAGAGGCTTCTTCTTGGCCTTCATAATATTGGGCAGAGAAGCGTAACGCGGCTCGTTCAAACGCAGATCGGTGGTTACGATAGCAGGCAGGTTTAGCTTAACCGTCTGCAGGCCGCCGTCGATCTCACGGGTAACGTTAACGCTGCCGTCTTCAACCGCAACTTCAGAGGCAAAAGTACCTTGTGGCAAACCGCTGAGGGCGCCCAGCATTTGACCAGTTTGGTTGTTGTCACCGTCGATGGACTGCTTACCCATGATAACCAAATCGGGAGATTCTTTAGCGATGATGGCATTTAAGCACTTGGCCACGGCCAAAGGCTGCAGCTCAGCATCGGCTTCGACCAGGATGCCGCGATCGGCACCGAGGGCCATCGCGGTACGAATTTGCTCTTGGGACTGCTTAGAGCCCAGAGATACAGCCACAACCTCGGTGGCGACACCCTTCTCTTTTAGGCGAACTGCTTCTTCTACAGCAATTTCGCAAAAGGGGTTAATAGACATTTTCGCATTGGCGATATCGACATCGGTACCGTCTGACTTTGGACGGACCTTGACGTTGTAATCTACAACGCGTTTAACAGCAACAAGAATCTTCATCGGTTTCCCATTCGCTTTTGTTGAAGCTCAAACGCGGTCACACCCACGAGGCTTAAGCCCCTTTTGTTTTAGAGTGGTACCACATTCCCGCAGCAATTGGGTGTAAAGGCCAGCATTTCGTCTGAGCTAGACCCAAGAGCGGCCAGTATGTTGAAGCAGGGCGCCCCTAAAATCAATACCTCATATGACCAGCACCAATGGCCAGAGTGTTCAAATAAGGGCATTTTTGACCCTAAAAGCTGTAGCAAGCCCCCTACTTGCTCGCTTGAAGCGGGGCAGCGCTGAATAGGCTAGCCCCTTGTTTTTACGGCTAAAAATTACCCAGCATGAAAGATTAAGTCATACCTTTGCACACTTTTACCATAGGAAACCCACTGGGCCAGCGTTATAATCCCGCCAAATATTTGGGCAAATAAATATTGCCTGTGTTTATTTCGCCCATAGTGGCCTGGCGGCGCTATTAAATTGGCAAATAACCGATATTAGACAAATAAATGGCTTCCCTGCTCTATTTAGGAAGCTGCTGAGGTTAAGCTTAACCCCAAACAACAAAGCAAAGGTTGGGCAATCACCAGCCAAGCGCCCGTGTTAAAGCTACTTAAGCCTAGGAGTGAGTCCGTGGAAAGAGAATATATGGAATACGACGTGGTCATCGTCGGTGCTGGCCCCGCCGGCCTATCTGCCGCGTGTCGCGTAAAACAACTAAACGAAGAGCTGTCAGTATGCGTCGTTGAGAAAGGTTCCGAGGTTGGCGCCCATATCCTCTCCGGCGCCGTGTTTGAGCCCACTGCCCTCGATGAATTATTCCCCGATTGGAAAGAACGCGGTGCCCCCCTCAACACCGAGGTAAAAGGCGACGATATCTACGTGCTGGGCGATGCACAAAGCGGCACCAAGGTGCCCAATTTGTTCAGCCCTAAAACCATGCACAACCACGGCAACTATATTATCAGCCTGGGTAATTTGTGCCGCTGGCTGGGTGAGCAAGCCGAAGCGCTGGGGGTTGAGATCTTCCCCGGCTTCGCCGCTGCCGAAGTGGTCTACAACGAAGACGGCAGCGTCAAAGGTATCGCCACCGGCGATATGGGCATTGGCCTCAATGGCGAACAAAAAGACAGCTATATGCCCGGCATGGAGCTGCACGGCAAGTACACCCTGTTTACCGAAGGCTGTCGCGGCCAGCTGGGCAAGCAGCTGATTGCCAAGTTTGAACTGGATAAAGACGCCGAACCCCAGCACTACGGTATCGGCATTAAAGAACTGTGGAAGGTGCCCGCAGAGCAGCACCAGGAAGGCCTGGTCGTACACACCGCCGGCTGGCCGCTGAAGGAATCCGGCTCTGCCGGTGGTACCTTCCTGTACCACATTGAAGACAACCAAGTAGTGGTTGGCCTGATCGTCGACCTGTCATACCGCAACCCACACGTCAGCCCCTTTGACGAATTCCAGCGGTATAAACACCACCCAGTCGCCAAGCAGTACCTCGACGGCGGCGAACGCCTGGCCTACGGCGCCCGCGCCATTACCAAGGGTGGCCTGCAGTCTCAGCCCCAGATGCACTTCCCCGGCGGCCTGCTGTTAGGCGATAACGCCGGCACCTTAAACTTTGCCAAGATCAAAGGCAGCCACACCGCTATGAAATCTGGCATGTTGGGCGCTGAGGTACTGGTAAAAGCCATCGCCGACGGCCGTGCCAATGACGACCTAGTTGAGTACGCCCAAGCTTACAAGAACTCCTGGGCCTGGAAAGAGCTGCACGTACAGCGCAACTTCGGCCCCGCCCAACACAAATGGGGCAATATTATCGGCTCTGCCTACGCCTTTATCGATATCAATATCTTTAACGGTAACCTGCCCTGGACCCTGTCCGATTCCAAACCCGATCACGAAGGCATGCAGTTGGCCAGCCAGGCCAAGAAGATCGACTACCCCAAACCCGATGGCAAGCTGAGCTTCGACAAGCCCTCCTCGGTATTTTTATCCAATACCAACCACGAGGAAGATCAGCTCTGTCACCTGCGCCTAGCGGACGATTCCATTCCCATGGACGTTAACCTGGCCAAGTGGGACGAACCCGCCCAGCGTTACTGCCCAGCGGGCGTGTACGAGATTGTGGAACAGGAAGACGGCAGTAAAAAGTTCCAGATCAATGGCCAGAACTGTGTGCATTGTAAGACCTGTGATATCAAAGACCCGAGCCAGAATATCACCTGGGTATGCCCAGAGGGGGCTGGCGGCCCGAACTACCCAAACATGTAGCAGCTTTGCGCAGTAAAAAAGGGGCTTCGGCCCCTTTTTTATTGGCCCAAATAGACCGTGCAATTATCGTTTAATCGTAAATACTGCCGAGCGAATGGCGCTCGCCACCGCTAAACACCACCATATCCCCCTGGCTATCCTGGGCCAGATTAACCAGCTCGTAATAGACCGAGCGCGACAGGGTTGCGTTTAAGCCATCGCGCACGGCTATAGTGGGAACGCTCTGGCCATCTATCTCTTGCAGACTGAGCGGCCTGCCGGATTCCAGCCTGGCCACCTCACCGAGCTCATTAAAAAACTCCAGCCAGCTTTTGCCCGCTTCACTGACACTGCGCATTTGGTTGAGGCAAAATGGCTCGCGCTCTATTTGAATACGCCATTTTTCCACCGGGGTTACCAGGAAGTAGTCGTCGCCTTCGCGCTTGAGAATAGAGGCAAATAAACGCACCAGCGCCAGTCGCTTTATTTCGTCACCCTCGTGAAACCAGCGACCATCGGCGCTGATACGCATATCCAAATCGCCGCTCAGTTCTGGATTCCACAAATGCACAGGGGGGCGAGCACTGCCACTGGGCTTTTCGGGCAGGCTGGCGGTGAGCTTTTCAGGGTCGAATAGCGGCGACAAGGCGGCACCTTTTACGAGTTATTGAAACCCTATCTTGCCGCCCCAAGCGGTCTCTTGCAACCGCTCAAAGTGCTTGACCGGGCACACTTGAGATACCCGTGGCGAACTCTTGGGCAGCCAGGCGCAGCAGCTCATCCGGGTTGACGTTGCTAAAAGCCACCCGACGGCTGACGCTACTGATATAGGCGCTGTCCATCAGTTGCCCGCTGTAGCTGTCGTATAGTTGTATTTGCAAGCGCAAGCGGTCCCGCCCCCAGGGCACGCCAGTGTTCATATCGCCGTCAATCTCGGCCCAGCTGCTAAGCTTATCCTGCCGATCGCTAAGCTGGTGAAATACCGTTATCGGCAAATCACGCGCCCGCGCCGCGGCCAGTGCTTCATCCAGGGTAGCCGGGCTAGTTGAAGCCATACTCATGGGAAAGTGCTCCAGCAGGGCATCGTAAAGACTCTCAGTAATGGTCAATTCAGTGCGAGGGATTAGCTTGTTTTTGGCCATGGCGATATACAGGGCCGTATCGGGCCCCAGGCGCCACTCTTGGTTGCGGTGCAAGCGCACTTGATTGCGCAACTCCAATAGATCCACGCCCTGCCCCAGCAACTGCGCATTGTACTGAGGGGTGCAAGCTGCCAGGGGCAGCACGATTAACATAACTTTGAAAATTCGAATAAAACCAAGCATTGTTTATACCTAACTGTTATAGCTCTGTTTAAGCGGCAATGTTTTGCCACTGGCCCGGTAACTTTGGCGCCTACGGCCTTTAACATACTAATCAAAAAAATATCAGCAAATTTTAGGCCAGCAAAGCGGGCTGCTACTTGCAGGCCTTTCAGCCCTTCTAGAATCAGGCCTTAACAGTAAGCTACCCATAACTTGTTTTATGAAGTGTCCAAAAAAACCGCTTATTAACCTTGTTGGCGGTGTGTATTATTGATTAGTACCAAAGTTGGATATGCTATTTGATGCTGTCTAGATAGTTGCCAAATGCCAAAAACATTTAATGAGTGTAGAAAAATCACTGGATTTTTTCCCCGTTTGATTAATACTTAGTTGGCCAGAAAGGTAAATGACAGCCGCCAGCCTTCTTCTAGTGGATCTACTAGCGATCAAAATAGTAAGAACAGAGCCCTGTTATATTTTTTCTAAGCTATGTTCAACGACGTGTTTACTCCTAATGGTCTTGGCCCGACGCTCTCCCCCAGACGTCGGGTTTTTTTTAATTTCCTTTTACCTACTGTCTAGAAATCATCATCCAAGATGATTTCTAGACACCGTGCACTGCGTGCCGGCGCAGAGGTGTGACTCTGCTTGGCACTCCGTTTACGCTTTGGCTCCTGCCAAGAGCTCCTTCTACCTACTGTCTAGAAATCATCATCCAAGATGATTTTTTGCTGTGTTACAGTAAGCAACTAATGTGTTTTTGGATGGCGCTTATGAAGCTTGGGTTAAGTTTGTTGGGTTTATTGCTGGGGCTGGCTGGGCCACTCCGGGCGGAGTCTGTGCTGGTGGGCACTGCGGCGAATTTTGCCGCCCCCCTACAACGGCTTGCCGATAGCTTTGAGCGAGACAGCGGGCACAGGGTAAAAATAGCGGTGGGTTCTTCGGCTAAGCTCTATGCGCAGATACAGCGCGGCGCACCATTGGATTTGTTTTTTTCTGCAGATCAAGACAAAGCCAATAAGCTCAGTGCCCAGGGCTTTGCAGTAGCAGGCAGCCAGCGGACTTACGCCCTTGGGCGTTTGGTTTTGTGGTCAGCTAAAGAAAATAATTCGCTAGAAAAATATTTGCGCAGCCAACACCGTGGCAAGCTCGCCATTGCCAACCCTTTATTGGCGCCTTATGGCCGAGCGGCAGTTGAAACATTACAGTCACTAAAACTCGAACAACAATACCAAGGCCAGTTAATTCGGGGGGAAAACATCGGCCAAACTTTTCAGTTTTTACACACCGGCGCCGCAAGCATGGGGTTTATCGCCCAGAGCCAGTGGCAACAGGGAAAGCTTAAGGGCGCTGCCTGGCTGGTACCGCCCCAGCTACATCAGCCAATTCGACAGGATTTTGTACTGTTAAAGCGCGCTGCTAATAATGCTGCGGCTAAAGATTTTTGGGCATTTGTTATCAGCGACAGCGGCCGCAGGCTAATCGCTCAATCCGGTTATGAATTAGCGGCCAAATAAACACCCTATTCCCTAGCCCCGCTGAGTGATACCATGGCCACACTGTTTATGGCCAAGCCCACGGAGTCTAGGGATGTTTGTTTATAACCTACACATTTGCGCAGAAGACGAATTTAGCTACGAAGACCAGATCTTTCGCAACCCGGTTTTTGTGGGCGAGCAGATTATGCTCGACGGGGAATATTTTTTAATTGACGCCATTACTCACGATGCGGATAACGGCGTCAGCTGGGCGTATCTACAACCGCTAGAGGACGAACCCAAACTGGCCTAGGCAGGTTTAGTAATAAGCCTGTGAGCGATCGCTGTGGTCGGTAATATCACGTACCCCGGCCAACTCGGGCAGTTTATCTTTTAAAGTCGCCTCAACCCCATCTTTGAGGGTTAAATCCACCGAGGCGCAACCCTGGCAGCCGCCGCCAAAACGCAAAATTGCATAGTTGTCATCGGTCAGCTCTACCAGGCTTACCTCGCCGCCGTGCGAGGCCAAGCCGGGGTTGATATCGTTATAGAGCACATAGTTAATCTTATCTTCCAGCGGGCTGTCGTCGCTGACATTGGGCATTTTTGAATTGGGTGCGCGGATGGTCAGCTGGCCGCCCATCTTATCACTGGCGTAATCGACCTTAGCCTCAGCCAAAAAAGGTATAGAGCGGGCCTCAAAGTGAGCGCTAAAGCCCTCTAGCGGCATCACAGAGTCTTCTTCCTGCTCCTCTCCGGGGCGGCAGTAGGCAATACAAGTCTCAGCTTGAGGGGTACCGGGGTTAGAGACAAACATACGGATACCAATACCCTCGCAATCTTGCTTAGCGAGCAGTTCGGCCAGGTATTGCTGGGCACTTTCAGTAAAGGTGACATCAACTTGGGGGCTATTTTGATCCATTGTAGTCTCTTATCAGGTTTGGCTAGGCAGCGTCGGAAAGGCAATACCTTATCTCTATACTCGGGTATTTTAATCGAAGCATTGGCAGATAAAAACCCTGCTAACTATAGGCCCAAATAAATTCTATGCTTATAGCAGCAAAGCTATATCGAAATTTTTCAATATAGCTATAATGCACGCTTAATTATTACAGCCAGTGCCCCGAAAAGCCGAAGGATAGCCCCGATGACCAGCACCCAACGCCTACTACAACAAGCCCTTAGCGAGCGAATTCTGCTGTTAGACGGCGGCATGGGTACCATGATCCAGGGTTATAAGCTCGAAGAGGCGGATTACCGCGGCGATCGGTTTGCGGATTACCACATGGACATCGCCGGCAATAATGACCTGCTGTCCATTACCCAGCCAGCCATCAT
>JAOXRV010000090.1 GCA_025800435.1 Cellvibrionaceae bacterium
ATTATCGCCGACCCCTGTCGGGATTGTGGCGGTCAGGGCCGGGTGGAAGAAACCAAAACCTTGTCGGTTAAAGTACCTGCGGGTGTTGACACCGGTGATCGCATTCGCCTGACCGGCGAGGGTGAAGCGGGTGAAGCCGGCGGCCCTCCGGGGGATTTGTATGTGCAGGTCTCGGTGAAAGAGCATCCGATTTTTGAACGCGAAGGTAAAAACCTTTACTGTGAAGTGCCCATCTGTATTGTCGATGCGGCCTTAGGTGGCGAGCTGGAGGTGCCCACGCTGGACGGTCGGGTTAAGCTAAAAGTACCCGCCGAAACCCAGACCGGTAAACTGTTCCGCTTGCGCGGCAAGGGTGTTACCCCGGTGCGCGGTGGTGCAGCTGGTGACCTGCTGTGCCGGGTGGTGTTGGAAACCCCGGTTAATCTCTCTGCCAAGCAAAAAGACTTGCTGCGCGAATTACAGGCCAGTATGAGTGGGGATAAAAACTCACCGCGCCAGTCCTCTTGGTTTGAGGGGATGAAAAACTTCTTTTCCTAAGCTGCAGCCAGCAAAAATCATCCATGATTTTTGCTGGCGCCGCCGCTGCGCTGCTTGCCAGTCGCGCTCATAAAAAATCTATTCAATACACTGTATTCCAGTCGTTTCTAAATTCCAAAATAACTTTTCTCTTTTTTTGCTTGGGTATCTCTGGCTCAAATTGATCATGCTTGCGCATTAATTGCTGATCTCAAATTGATCATAGTTGCGCATTTTATTGATGTGTAAATTGTTTCTAAAGGCTACGATTTAAAGGTCGATAGGTCTGGAGTGGTATTTATTAACGGAGGTATTTTGTGAAACTATTTAACTGGCAAAATCATGAGAAAAAATCTACCGGTACAAGATGTCGAAGTGGGCTTGGAGGAGTCGTGTAATATCCTCTCCATCACCGATGAGTTAGGAAAGATTCAGTACGTCAATGACGATTTTGTCAAAGTTAGCGGCTTTGACAGGAATGAGCTAATCGGTGAGGATCACAATATTGTGCGTCACCCTGATATGCCCGCGGCGGCCTTTGCCGATTTGTGGGCGGCGATAAAGGGTGAGCGCAGTTGGAAAGGCGTAGTAAAAAATCGCTGTAAAGATGGCAGCTACTACTGGGTCGATGCCTATGTTATTCCAATTCGCAGTGATGGCGAGATACGCTACCAATCTGTGCGCCAAAAGCCCAAGCCCGATGTCGTGCAGCGGGCCAAACAAATTTATCTCAAATTAAATCGCGGCCAAGGCCTGCCCCGGTCGATATCCATTCGTCAAAAAATGTTCGCCCTGGTGCTGCTAAAGGCCTTGCTGTTGGCTGCCTATATGTTTGCCTTTGTTGGGCTGCCGCCTTTGTTGGCGGCCGCGACTGGAGGTTTTTTCGGGTTTTTACTGGGGGCTGCGCTCTGGGGTTTGTGGCGGCCCTGGGCGAAGGTATTGAGTCAGAGCCGGCAGGTGTCCAGTGATCCTTTGGCTCGATATATCTACACCGGGCGTCAGGATGAAGCGGCCGAGGTGGAATTCGCGCTGCAGTCTTTGCGCTCAGAGGCGGCGGGTTTAATTGGTCGGATCGAGGCCAATGCCAAAGATTTTCACACCAACTCCGGAGAAATCCGCGCTTCTTCAAACAGGGCCCAGTGCGAGATTGAAAAGCAATTTTGCCAAACTGAGTCAGTTGCCAGTGCCACCAAGCAAATGAATGCGGCGATTGAGCATGTGGCTGAAAATACCTTGATGGCGTCGCGCTCGGCTAACGATGCTCAGCAACAGGCCCGGCGCGGTCAGCAGGTGGTGAATAATACCCAGCACTTAATTGAATCGTTGATCGCTGAAATTGAATCTGTGTCGGGTTCAATTAGCAAGGTGGCCGAAGACAGCACCAATATCAGCGGTATATTGGATGTGATCAAAAGCATTGCCGAGCAGACCAATTTGCTGGCCTTAAACGCGGCGATTGAATCCGCGCGTGCGGGCGAATTGGGGCGCGGCTTTGCGGTGGTGGCCGAGGAGGTTCGCACCTTGGCAAACCGCACCCAGGATTCGACCGTGCAGATCGAGTCGTTGATTGTTAATTTGCAGGCCAGTACTCAGGATTCAGTGCGGATGATGCGCCAGAGTATTGAGCGTGCTGGCGACTGTATGGTCAAGGGCAAGGATGCAGTGACAGCTCTGCAAGCCATTGACGATGCCATTGCTGCAATCAGTGATATGAATCAGCAGATCAGCGCCTCGGTCGATCAGCAATCCCAAGTAAGCAGGGCTATATCGGAAGATGTCAGCGATATTCGCGATATCTGTGAGAGTAGCCTTGAGCACGCAGCCAGCAGCAGTGCCGAAAGTGAGGCCATCGACCAAGCCGCTGCAGCACTGATGCAAACGGCCAGGTTTTTTTGGCAGCGCAACCGCAGTCTGGGCGGGTGAGCGGTTATTTGGGGGGTAAGCGATTGGCTGGTTGAATAGGCTTTCAATTAGGATGGGTATTTCCCAAACTCCCGAAAAATTAGAATGAAGCACTAAAGCTGACCCGGCAATGGCCGATAGCCCCATAAGGACATATGCATATAAACGATATTGGCGGTATACCGGTTAACTAATATTTATCAGGCCCAACAATGAGAAAGAATCTACCTGTACAAGATGTAGAAATAGATCTGGATGAGTCTTCTAATATCCTTTCGATAACAGACCACCAGGGTAAAATTAAATACATTAACGACGACTTTATTAAGTTCAGTGGCTTTAGCCGCGAAGAGCTTATTGGCGAAGACCACAATATTGTGCGCCATCCGGATATGCCGCCGGCGGCATTTGCGGACTTGTGGGCGGCCATGAAGTCCAACCGCACCTGGAAAGGTATGGTGAAAAACCGCTGTAAAGATGGCAGCTACTACTGGGTGGATGCCTACGCTATCCCGATTCGCAACGGCGAGCAAATTCGCTACCAATCGGTTCGGCAAAAGGCCAAGCCCATATACATCGAGCGGGCCAAAGCGCTTTACGCCAAGCTTAACCGGGGCCAAAAACTGCCGCGCTTTATCAGTATTCAGCAAAAATTATTGGGCCTGATGGTGTTGTTGCCGCTGCTGTTGGCGACGGCGCAAATTACCATGGCCGATGTGCCGATTAGCCAAGCTGTTTTATCCAGCGCGGCTTTTGGCCTGGTGTTTAGCGGCTTGGGCTATTGGGTGTTATCGCCGCTGCGCCGTGTGCTGCGTATGAGCCGCAATATTTCCAGTGATCCGGTGGCCCGCTATATCTATACCGGGCGCCAAGATGAGGTGGGCGAAGTAGAGTTTGCGCTGCAATTGCTGCGCTCGGAATCGGCCGGTCTAATTGGCCGAATTCAGGCCAATGCCAAAGATTTCCACCACAAATCCGCCGCAATTTTAGATGCCTCGCAAAAAGCCCGCGCCGAGACCGAAAAGCAGTTTACCCAAACCGACTCGGTAGCCAGCGCTGCCAAGCAGATGAACTCCAGTATTCAGTTGGTGGCAGAAAACGCCCTGGCAGCGGCGCAGTCGGCCAAAGAAGCCCAGTGCCAGGCCCAGTCGGGTAAGCAGGTGGTGGATGTTACCCAGGAGTTGTTGGAGTCTTTTATTAATGAGATCCAATCGGTGTCTTCCTCCATCAGCAAGGCCGCCGACGATAGCAATAATATCAGCACTATTTTGGATGTTATTAAAAGTGTGGCCGAACAGACTAATTTGCTCGCCCTAAATGCCGCGATTGAGGCGGCCCGGGCAGGTGAGATGGGGCGTGGTTTTGCGGTGGTAGCCGAAGAAGTGCGTACCCTGGCCAATCGCACCCAGGATTCCACCGCCCAGATTGAGGCCATGATTAACGCCTTGCAAACCAGCACCCAGGATTCGGTCAATATGATGGACCAGGGTTTAAATAAAGCCAATGAATGTATGGCCAAGGGGCAAGATGCGGTGCAGGCACTGGATGCTATCGAGGCGGCAATCAACTCGATTAACGATATGAACCAGACCATTTCCGCCTCGGTGGAGCAGCAATCCCAGGTTGCCAAAGATATCTTTAACGATGTCAGCCAGATTCGCGATGCCTCTGAAAGCAATTTGGCGCTGGCCTCCGAGAGCAGTGCCGAAAGTGAGGCTATCGATACCTCTGCCAGTCGCCTGTTTCGGGTGTCGGAGTTTTTCTGGCAGCGCAACCGCGCCCTGGGGCGTTCGCGGGCGGCAGAGTAAATCCCTATCGGCCGGTGCAGGCGCCCGGTATAATGCGCGGCTATAAGCCTTAAAACATGGGTTTGAGGTAGATACTAACCCCATAGCAGGAACAACCATGAGCGCAAAACTCGCCGTAACCGGTGCCGCCGGCCGTATGGGCCGCATGCTGATCGAAACCATCGCCAAGCACAACAATGCCGAGCTGGTGGCAGCCATTGAACACCCCCAAAGCTCTTTGATTGGCGCCGATGCCGGTGAGCTGGCGGGCATCGGTAAAAACGGTGTTGCTATCGTCGCCAACCTGGCCGAGGTGATCGAGCAGATCGATGTATTGATCGACTTTACTGCGCCTGAGGCTACCCTGGCCAATGCCGCTGCCTGTAGCGCTGCCGGCAAAGCGTTGGTGGTGGGCACTACCGGTTTCGACGCCGAGCAAAAAGCCCAATTGATGACCCTGCAAAGCAGCATGGCCCTGTGTGTGGCCGCCAACTACAGCACCGGCGTCAATGTATGCCTAAAACTGCTGGAGCAGGCCGCCGCTATTTTGGGTGATGATTACGATATTGAAATCTACGAAGCCCATCACCGCCACAAGGTGGATGCGCCCTCTGGCACGGCTCTGGCCATGGGCGAGGCGGTAGCCGATAGCCTTGGCCGCGACCTGGCCAAGGTGGCCATCTATGGCCGCGAGGGCCAGACCGGCGCCCGCGAGCGCGACACCATAGGTTTTGCCACCGTGCGTGGCGGCGATGTGGTGGGCGATCATACGGTGATGTTTATGGCCGATGGCGAGCGGCTTGAGATTACCCACAAAGCCTCCAGCCGCATGGCTTTTGCCCGCGGTGCCGTGCGCGCCGCCGCCTGGATGGCCGGCCGCGCCCCAGGCCACTACGATATGCGCGATGTGCTCGGTTTAAGCTAGGGTCCCGCTGAGCATCATCGAGTTATTCAGAGGTACCCTAGGGCACCCTAACTCAATATTTGCTATTGCCAATTCCGTCGCAGTGGCGAAAATAGGGGTTTTACCACAATAATAAACGGTGCCCCTATGACTCCAGCTGCCCAGCGCTACCCCTCTATTTATCACTTTTTAGCCGCCACTGCCGAGGCCCAGCCCGAACACACGGCGCTGCGCCTGATAACCGCGCTGGAGCCGGCCATTGACTCCCACAGCGTCAGTTACCGCGAGTTAATGCAAAATATCAACCGCAGCGCGCGCTTGCTGCAAGCGCTGTCCGGCAAGGCGCGCCCGGTGTGCTCGTTTTTGCTGCCCAATATTCCCCAGGCCCACTACGCCATGTGGGGCGCCGAATCGGTAGGGGTGGTCAACCCGCTCAATCCGCTGCTTAATGAGGAGGCCCTGGCCAATTTGATGAGCCTGGCCGATACCGATGTGGTGATCGCCCTCGGCCCCAACCCGGCCTCGGATATTTGGCAAAAGGCCCAGGCCGTGGTGGCCCGCCTGGATAAGCCGGTAACCCTGCTGTCGGCGCTGTTGCCGGCCGAGGGCTACCGTCAGTTTGAGTCGCTGCTGCCGCACTATAGCGACGAGCCCCTGGCCGAGGCCGAGTTGCCCGGGCTCGACCATATCGCCTCGTATTTTCATACCGGCGGCACCACCGGCACCCCCAAGCTGGCCCAAAACACCCACCGCAATCAGCTCGCCTGTGTGGATTTGCAGCACCAGAGCATGCAGCTGGGTCAGGATGACAGGCTGATCAACGGCTTGCCCCTGTTTCATGTGGCCGGCTCTATGGTCAATAGTCTGGCCTGTCTGTGCGCAGGGGCCGAGGTAATTCTGCCCACCGTTGCCGGTTTTCGCGACCCCACGGTGATCGCTAAGCACTGGCAGCTGGTGCAGCAGTACCGGGTCACGGTCAGCGGCGGTATTCCCACCTCGGTAGCGGCCATGGTCGATACCCCGGTAGGCGATGCGGATATCTCTAGCCTTAAATACCTGATCGGCGGCGGCGCCCCGGTGTCGGCGCCTCTGTGTGAGGATGTGCGCCGGGTACTGGGCCGCGAGCTATACCAAATTTACGGCATGACCGAGTGCGCCGGCGGTATTACCATGCCCGAACTATCGGCGCCCTCGGTGCCCGGCAGTGCCGGCCATGTCAGTGACTTGATCCAGGTACAGATCGACGGTGTCAATGCCGTCGGTGCCAGCGGCGAAGTGTTGGTTAAAGGCGATGTGGTCTTTCCGGGCTACCTCGGCCACAGCGATAACCCCCTGCAAGATGGCTGGTTACGCACCGGCGACCTGGGCCATATCGACGCCGCCGGCTATCTGTTTATCACCGGCCGGGCCAAGGATGTGATTATTCGCAGCGGCCACAATATCGACCCGGCGCTGATCGAAAATTGTCTGGAGCAGCACCCGGCGGTAGCCATGGCCGCCGCCGTGGGCAAGCCCGATGACTACGCCGGCGAGCTGCCGGTGGCCTTTGTGCAGCTTTACGAAGGCAAAAGTGTGGATGAAGCCGAGTTGATGGCTTTTGCCGCCGACAATATTGCCGAGCGTCCGGCTTGCCCCAAATTTATCCGGGTACTGCCATCGCTGCCCACCACGGCGGTGGGCAAGGTGCACAAACCCAGCTTGCGCGGTCAGGCCTCTATTGTGGCGCTGCAAGAGCAGTTGCCGGGTTTGAGCGGCTGCCAGTTGAGCGCCACCCAGTTAAACTCTGGTGCCATGCAGGTGACGGTAAGCGGCGCCGACACCGAACTGTGGCAACAGTTACAAGGGCTGGCTGCCAAATACAGTTTGGAGCTTGCGCAGGGCTAAGTGGTAAGGACTAAGTGGCAGGGCCTTGGGCCTTGCCAAACTTGGGCTTGTTGACTGCGGCCAATGGCTTTTACTCTATCTTTATAAGCTTTTGAAACATATAAATTTTTTCACGGCGTTCTCGCCCCATGCTAGCAGTTTGTCAAAAAAGCTAGCAATTGTCCTAAAGAAATCCACATCTCGGTAGATATTAAGTAAGCGCAAATAAAAAACTGGCCGGGGCCACTATGGTTTCGGCATTGCCAGGGCGGCGGCCGTTCCTGGGTTATATAATGGAGCAAAATATGAAAAGCCTATCGCTGAAATGGAAAGTGTTACTGGGCGTAACCCTGACCAGTATGGTCGCGGTTATTGTCGCCAGTGTTGTCTCAGTGGCCACACAAATACAACATATCGAAAAAGAGCTGGAGCGCTTTGCTCACACCCTGGATATGGTCATTGGCGGCAGCGTCGCCGGCGCCCTGTCTTTTGATGACAGAGACACGGCGCGCGATATCTTAGCCAGCCTCAAAAAGAGTGAACGCATTAATGCTGCGGTTATTTACGCTAAAAACGGCAAGCCCTTCGCCTGGTATGAAAAAGGTAAAGGCACCGACGCTAAAGCGGCGGCGACATCCGCGCCCAGGCAACTCACTGCCGGCATGATTGATCACGATAACCCGCTTGAGTTTCGTATGGCGGAGGCTATTGTTGCCGACGGCGAAACGCTTGGTCATATCTATCTGGCGGTCAGTCGCGACGAAGTGGCAATAGCCGAGCAAGAAGCCTTGCAGGCCGCCTTCTGGTCGGTGCTGGTTATCTCTGTATTTGCGGCTATTGTGTCCCTGTTTATTTCGCGCCTGATTGTTAGGCCGGTGGTGGGGGTGTCGTTGGCCCTGCGTGATATGTCCGATGGCAGCGGCGATTTAACCCTGCGCCTGCCCGATGATGGCAAGGACGAAATCGCGGTTTTGTGTCGCAACTTTAATATGTTTATAGAGCGCTTACACGGCACGATTAGTGGCTTCTCCGACAATGCGATGGAGCTGGATCACCACGCCGGTGAGGTGACCAAGCTGGCCAGTGATACCGAGCGTGGAGT
>JAOXRV010000111.1 GCA_025800435.1 Cellvibrionaceae bacterium
CGATACTGCTGAACGCTCTGGGCCTGGCCATCGGCGAGCGCGGCGATGCGGATAAAGTGCGCAAGGGCGCCGAAAAAGCGGATGTACACGCCAGCTTTGATATTACCGAATTGCCCGCTGCGCAGAAGTGGCTGGCCCAACAGGACCTGGGCGAAGCCGACGAAGAAGAGTGTATCTTGCGCCGCAGCCTCTCGGCCGAAGGCCGCAGCCGGGCCTATATTAACGGCAAACCCGTGCCCCTGGCCCAACTTAAAGGCCTGGGCGAACTCTTGCTGGATATTCACGGCCAGCACGAGCACCAGTCCCTGCTGAAAAAAGACCACCACCGCCGCCTGCTGGATAATTTTGCCAGCCTCAAGCCCCTGGGCAAGCAAGTGGCTGAGGCCTATAAGGCCCAGCGCGAGGCCGAGCAACGTTTTATCGAACGGCGCGACAATGCCGAGGAACTCACCGCCCGCCAGCAGCTGCTGAGCTACCAGGTGGGCGAGTTGGATGAATTGGGCCTGGGCGAACACGAATTGGCCGAGTTGGAACAGGAACAGAGTCGCCTGGCCAATGCCGAAGACACCCTGTTTAAGTGCCAACAGCTCAGTGCCCTGTGTGAAGGCGACGGCGAATCGGCGTCCCTGAGCCAAGCCCTTAACCAGGGCCTGCAATTGTTGGCGGATATACCCGCCAAAGATAAAGCCTTACAGGAAGTGGAGCAGATGCTGGGCCAGGCCTTGATTCAGGTGGACGAAGCCAATAATGAGGTGCAGCGCTTTATCGACGGTTTTGAAGCCGACCCCCAGCGTTTGCACGAGCTGGAAGCCCGCCTCGGGCGCATTTACGATATCGCCCGCAAACACCGGATTCAGGCCGAACAACTCTACCCACTGCACCAACAATTGAGCAAAGAGCTGGCCGGGCTCAGCGGCGCCGATGCGGATTTAGACGCGCTAGAGGCGGCCGCCCAGCAGGCCCTGAAGGAGTATAACGACCTGGCCGCCAAGCTCAGTAACAAACGTAAAAGGGCGGCCAAAAAACTCGCCACCCAAGTCAACCAGCAACTCAAAGACCTGGCCATGGCCAGCGCCAGCATGGAGGTCGAGCTTAAGCCCGTGGGCCAGCCTCAACCCAAGGGCGCCGAAGAAGTCGAGTTTTTAATCGCCACCAACCCGGGCCAGCCCCACCGCCCCCTGGGCAAAATCGCCTCCGGTGGTGAGCTATCGCGCATTAGCTTGGCCATTCAAGTGGTGACCGCCCAAACCAGCGCGGCGGCGACCTTGGTATTTGATGAGGTGGATGTGGGTATTGGCGGGGCCACCGCCGATGTGGTGGGCAAGCTGCTGCGCCAGCTGGGCCAGCGCTGCCAGGTATTGTGCGTTACCCACCTGCCCCAGGTGGCGAGCAAGGCCCACGCCCACTTGCAAGTGGTCAAAACCACCGGCAAGGCCAGCGCGGCCTCAACCTTAAGCAGCCTGGATAAGCAGGCCAGGGTAGATGAAATTGCACGAATGCTAGGCGGCAAAACCGTTAGCACACAGGCTCTGGCCCACGCCCAAGAAATGCTAGGGCACCTCTGAATAACTCGATGATGCTCAGCGGGATCCTAAAGCGTACAGCTGCAAGGCGCGCTGCGCAGTGAATGCCGACTGCCTTTACAAGCAGCGCAACGCCGCAGATGTGCGCTTTAGGGCCCGCCCTACGGGGCCTTGAGGCAAAGGCGCTAGCGGCGTTGCTCACTCTCGACGTGCACCCAGCATGCCTTCGAGCGAGCGCCTTGCTAGCGCTTTTGTCTCAAGGCCTGAGCGTCACCGAGTTATTCAGAGGTACCCTAGGTTCACAGTTTTCGACTATTATTAGCATCCCATTAACCTTGGAGCTAATACCGTCATGATGACCACCGGCCACGGACAACTGGAACAATTTATCGAACAGGCA
>JAOXRV010000118.1 GCA_025800435.1 Cellvibrionaceae bacterium
CGCGTGTGACGGGCAATTCGATACAGCGAGCGGGTGATCTCGACCTGCTCAAGCCAGTTGTTAGCGGGGTGAACATTGACCTCAATCACGCCCGGGTCCGGGGTCACCAGCAGTTTGGTTAAGCGCGGATCTCGCGGCGGTTCATAGCCTTCAATCACCACCGGCAGCTTTAACGCCGCGGCACTGGCCTCGATCGCGGCCAGTAACTTCAGATAGGATTCCAGGCAGTACATAGGCGGCATAAACAAATGCAGCTTGCCATCGCGCGGTTCAATGCACAGTGCGGTGCGCACTGCGCTGGGCAGCTCGGGCTCGCCCAGGTGGTCGTCGCCTTCGCTGTCGAGCGGGCGCCGGCCGTGCTTGGCAAAAACTTGCTCATTGGCCATCAGTACCGGCAGTGCCAATTGGTCCGCGCCAGGCAGTGGCCCGCGCGGCTCAGTCGGGTCGCGCTCGGGCGGCGCTTCGGGCTGCTGGTCAATTTCCTCCAGCGGCAGGCGCAAGCCCATCGGCGAATCGCCGGGCAACAGCACCAGGGCACTGCGCCGAAACTGCCAGCGGCTGCTCTGCCAGCGTTGTGCCCCCTGCTGCCATTCGATCGGCAGCACCAAACCGGCGACCCGGTCTAAGCCCTGTTGCAGTAACTTCAACAGGCGCTTGCGATCCAGCTCACCATCTTGCTGGGCACTGTGTAGATCCTGTTGCAAGGGCAGTTTCTGCTCCTCGCTAAGATAGTGAAATACGTCTTCATAGGCCGGGTGCAGGCAGTCATCGCTTAACTCCAAATGCTGCACTAGCTGTTTAAAAAAGCGCTCGGCATCGGCAATGGTATGGCCATAATCTTTATCGATTCGGGCCAGCAACTCGGGCCGCTGCCACAGGGGCTCGCCGTCACTGCGCCAAAACAGGCCCAGCGCCCAGCGCGGCAGTGGTTCGCCCGGATACCACTTACCCTGGCCATAGTGCAGCAGACCGCTGGGGGCAAAATGGTCGCGCAGCTTCAACAACAGGGTTTTGGCCAGAGTGAGTTTATCCTCACCCAATGCTTCGGTGTTCCACTGCGCCGACTCCATATCGTCAATCGAGACAAAGGTCGGCTCGCCGCCCATGGTCAGGCGCACATCGGCGGCTTCCAGGTCTCGATCCACCTGTTCACCAAGGGCCAGAATATCCGCCCACTGGCTGTCCTCATAGGGTTTGGTTACCCGCGGGTCTTCAAGAATGCGGGTAACCTCATTGCTATAGTCAAACTCTACCTCACATTTGCCGGTGGCCCCCACTATCGGTGCGGCGGAGATCGGGTCTGGGGTGCAGGCCAGGGGAATATGGCCCTCGGCGGCAAATAGCCCCGAGGTGGGGTCGAGCCCCACCCAACCCGCGCCCGGAAGATACACCTCACACCAGGCGTGTAAGTCGGTAAAATCAGTCTCGGGACCGGAGGGGCCATCGAGGGATTTTTCGTCGGCGCTTAACTGCACCAGATAGCCCGAGGCAAAACGGCTGGCCAAACCCAGGTGGCGCAACAGCTGCACCAACAGCCAGGCCGAGTCGCGGCAAGAACCGGTGCCCAGCGCCAGGGTTTGCTCGGGTGTTTGCACCCCGGGTTCCATGCGTATGCCATAAGCCACCGCGGCACTGACCTTTTGGTTGATCAGCACCAAAAAATCGATAATGCGGTCCTGCTGCGCGGGCACCTCGGCCAGCAGGGCCTTAAAACGCTTGCCCACCCTGCGCTTGTGCAGATAGGGGCCCAACTCTTTTTTAAGCTGGCGCGGGTAGCGAAACGGGTACTGCTCGGCGTAGTCTTCAACGAAAAAATCAAATGGGTTAATCACCGTCATATCGGCGATGACTTCAACCTCGATAGACAGCTGGCGAGCTTTTTCAGGGAACACCAAGCGCGCTAGGTAGTTGCCAAAAGCATCCTGCTGCCAGTTGATAAAATGCTCCTCTGGCTGCACTTTCAAACTGTAGCTGTGTATATGAGTACGCGAATGGGGCGCCGGGCGCAGGCGAATGGTATGGGGCGCGATTTCCACCGCCCGATCAAAGTGATAGTGGGTGCTGTGTTTAATAGCAACTCGAATGGTCATTGCGGACTACCCTTATCCGTTAACGATACCGCTACCACAGCGGGAACCAAGTTTGGCTGATGGTGTTGTGAATATTCATATGGCTAAGTTGCAAGTTATTGAGGTGGGCCTGCATCTTTTTACCATCGAGTTGTTGCACTTTTATCTCGGCCAGCAGCGACATTAAATCCTGCATCTGGGCGACAAACTCGCGCCCACCGGGCAGGCGCCGGGCGTGGTTGCGAATCGATTCATGGCAGTAGTTAATCGAGCGTGGAAAGAATTCGTTCTCTAAAATAAAACTGGCTACCTCGCCAGCGCTGACGCGGCTGCGCACTGCGCGCCGATAGGCCTGTTCGGCATTGAGCGAACGCAACACATGGCCTGGGATAATCTGGCGACCAGTTACCTCGCTGCCTTCGTCGCGGGTTTCAATAAAGGCCGACACCCCCGCATCGAGAATACGAGTGGTCATATCGGCACGTTCGAGGTTGCGCCCCAGTGACAAAAAGTGCCAGGCGCTATCGTGGCACATACTGCCGTGCCACATGCCGAATATTTGCTGGCAGCTTTTGATCACATGATCGAGAAACTCGTGGCGCCGACGGCGGTTAATGCCCTGCTGGATATGCTCTTCAATATACAGGCGCAGCTCATTGGCCAGCTCCCAGCTGGCCTCGGGCACCACATCGCGGGTGGTGCGCACATTCTCGCGCATGGCATCAATCGACGAGATAATCGACGCGGAGTTGGTATCGTCGGCAAGCAAGAACTTAAGCACATTATGCTCGTCTTTAACCGAGTAGCGGCTCGCGAACTCCTGCTCTAAGCTGTTGATAATAATCAGGTTATACCAGCTAATCTCGACCGACCTGGGCAGGTCGAACAAGAGCTTGTCGTAACTGCTGACCAAGCGTGCGGTCGACTCAATTCGCTCTAGGTAGCGGGCTGCCCAATAGACCCGCTCGGCAACTTTAGACAGCATTATTTGCGCCCCCCGTCGGTATCGACAACCCAGGTATCTTTACTGCCACCGCCCTGGGATGAATTAACCACCAGCGAACCCTCGCGCATGGCCACCCGGGTTAAGCCACCGGTGGTGACATAGCTGTGCTTGCCCTGCAGTACAAAGGGGCGCAAATCCACATGGCGGGGGCCCAGATCGCCGCGCCCGACAATCGCCGGGGCGGTAGACAGGCCCAGAGTTGGCTGGGCGATATAGTTACGCGGCTTGGCCTTGATTAAATCGGCGAATTGCTCGCGCTGTTTGCGGGTAGAGTGGGGGCCAATCAGCATGCCATAACCGCCCGATTCATTGGCCGGCTTGACCACCAGCTTGTCCAAGTTGGCCAGCACATAATCGCGCTGGCGCTTGTCGTAGCAAAGATAAGTCTCCACATTCGGCAACAGCGGCTGTTGGTCGAGATAGTATTTAATCATCGCCGGTACAAAGGCGTACACCACTTTATCATCGGCAACGCCGGCACCGGGGGCATTGGCCAGCGCCACATTACCCTTGCGCCAGGCGCGCATCAAACCGGACACCCCAAGCACCGATTTGGGGTTAAACACTTCCGGGTCGAGAAACTCATCGTCGATACGGCGATAGATAACATCGACCCGCTCAAGCCCGGCGATGGTTTTCATATAAACACAGTCGTCATCTTGCACAATTAGATCGCTGCCCTCGACCAATTCAGCGCCGAGCTGCTGGGCCAAAAACGCGTGTTCAAAATAGGCAGAGTTGAAAATACCCGGGGTAAGCACCGCAATACTGGGGTTTTTAACCTTGCGCGGTGACAGGCTAACCAAGGTGTCGAGCAGCTTTTCGGTATATTCCCCCACCGGCGCAATATCCACTGACTCAAACACCTCGGGCAGCACCCGCTTCATTATCGAGCGGTTCTCAATCATATAGGACACCCCAGAGGGCACCCGCAGATTATCTTCCAGCACATAGAACTCACCATCTCGATCACGCACCAAATCGGTGCCAGAAATGTGCGCCCACACCCCATAAGGGGGCGTTACCCCTTCACACTCGGTGCGGTAATTGGCCGACTGCTTTAACACAAATTCGGGAATCACCCCGTCTTTGATGATCTTTTGCTCGTGGTAGAGGTCATCGATAAACAAATTAAGGGCCTGTAAGCGCTGCTCCAGGCCGGCGGCGGTTTTATCCCACTGGCGCTTGCTGATCACCCGGGGAATGATGTCAAACGGCCAACAACGGTCTATATTTCCCTCTTCTGTATAGACCGTAAACGATATACCCATCTCGCGAATGGTCGATTCGGCCAATTGCTGGCGCGAGTTAAAATCCTCCTCACCCAAGCTGCGCAAACAGGAAACCAGCTTGCGCGCAGCCTGCCGCGCATGGCCGGGTGAGCTGATCAGCTCATCATAAAAATCGCCGCAGTCGTAACGGCTCCATGCATCCTTCATGATCACGCCCAATACCCTTGCAAACTATGACAATCAGGCTACAGCATGAAATGTGCCAAAACAACAATCGCACGCCAGGCCACCCCTGCATAACTCAGCAGTACTCAGCGCGTTGGGATGGTCATCCTTGGGTCCCGAACGCCTGGGCGGTGCCTATCTCCCTGCGCGCGAACCAGGCCTTTACGCAAGCATACGAGGTAGTACTCGGGGCCGGGGTGGCTGCCCAGCTGGGCTACCAATTAAACCAGTAAATCACCCTATCCCAGGGTTTGAGCGGCACCAGTTTTAGCGAGCACAAAGACAAACCCTTTCGCATAGTCGGCACTCTTGAGGCCACCGGCACCCCGGTTGATAAAACTGTAAACATCAGTTTGCAGGGTCTGGAGGCAGTGCATCAACCGGGGCCGCTGAGAGAGACCGAGCTGGCCAGCTTACAGCCCAAATCCATTACAGACCAAGCCCCACTTTAGTTGCACTAAAATACCTACACTATTAAAATATAGACTGGTTTATGCGTTCCCAAGCTGCTGCTAAAAAAAGGTTAAACCATGAAAAGACTTATCTTATTCGCACTTGCAGTAATCTACGCTTGCCAACTGTTTGCACAGGAACACTTTGCAGTTAGCGGAGAGAGATGCAGCACATCAAACCTCTACGCATTTGATCCCGAAACACCCAGCGCCACCCTAATCGGCGCTACCGGCCTTAACGGCATAACGGGCATTGATATTCACCCACAGTCGGGCATACTTTATGGTGTAGTCGGCGGTGGCAGGTGTAACGCCGCTGATCGCAGTTTGGTCACCATTGATAAAAGCACCGGCGTTGCAACTACCATTGCCTCATTGAGCGGCCGAGTTGTATCTGATATTAGCTTTAATGCTGCTGGCACCCTTTATGCTTTTGCGCCCAGAGATGATGAGCTAATTACGATCGATATCAACACCGGCGCAAGCACGACTATTGGTAGCATCAGCAATAACAACAGTGCAGGCCTCAGCTTTGATAGCAGCGGGGCACTGTTTATGGTCGATGACTCCAATTTGTATCAATTAAACCCAGCCGATGCCAGTGTACTGCTAAGCGCCAGCAATCCAGACACCAACCATGACAATGAAAATATTGCCTTTGTCGACAAAAATGATCGCCTCATCACTTCCGAAGGTGGCACCCCAGTACAGTATTTTCTATTTACTGATAAAGTAAGCGGGGCAGAAACCAGCATAGGCTACATTAATGAGACCTTATCCGCTGTCAGCTCATTCCGCCAACCGCTGCAACAGCAGCAACAAGCGGTTCCAACCTTGTCTTCTTGGGGCTTGGGTATTCTGGCTGGACTGATGGGCTTGTTAGTACACTTGCGTCAGCGTAAAGCTAAAAGCGCCTACTAACAGCTGCGGCCTTGAGCCTTGCCCAAGGCCGAGCCCAAGTCGTTTATTGATTGGCCTGTTCGCGCAGCACAAATTTTTGAATTTTACCGGTAGAGGTTTTTGGCAGCTCGCCAAACACCACCGCCTTGGGTGCTTTAAAGTGAGCCATTCGCTCGCGGCAAAAACCGATAATCTCCTGCTCGCTTAATGTCACCCCGGCTTTTACGGTGATAAAGGCACAGGGTACCTCGCCCCATTTATCATCCAACTTAGCCACCACCGCCGCCTCAAGAATGGCCGGGTGTTGGTAGAGCACACCCTCCACCTCGATGCTGGAAATATTTTCACCGCCGGAAATAATAATATCTTTGGAGCGGTCTTTAAGTTCGATATAGCCATCCGGGTGGCAAACCGCCAAATCGCCACTGTGGAACCAGCCACCCGCAAAACTCTCTTCGGTGGCACTGGGGTTTTTTAAGTAGCCCTTCATCACCACGTTGCCGCGCATCATCACCTCGCCAATGGTCTCGCCATCGTGGGGCACTTCTTCTAAGGTTTCCGAGTCTGCCACCATCAAACCTTCGAGCATGGGGTAGCGCACCCCCTGGCGGGATTTTAAACGTGCCCGCTCCTCAATCGGTTGCTGATCCCAATGATCGTGCCAGGCGCACACCACTGAGGGGCCATAGGTTTCGGTCAACCCATAGGTATGGGTTACTTCAATGCCCAGCTCTTCCATGCCCTGGATAACCGCCGCCGGTGGTGCGGCACCGGCGGTCATGGTTTTTACCGTTTGTTCAATGCCCTGTTTTAAATTATCGTCGGCGTTATTAAGCAGGTTAAGTACAATCGGCGCACCACAAAAGTGGCTGACTTTTTCGGCCCGAATTAATTCGAAAATTAAATCCGCGCGCACCTGGCGCAAACACACATTGGTGCCCGCCTGGGCGGCAATGGTCCAGGGGAAGCACCAGCCGTTGCAGTGGAACAATGGCAGTGTCCACAAATAATTTGGGTGGCGGGGAATATCCCACGAGAGAATATTATTGATGGCATTTTGGCTGGCGCCCCGGTGGTGGTATACCACCCCTTTGGGATTGCCGGTGGTGCCCGAGGTGTAGTTTAGGCTAATGGCCTCCCACTCATCGGCCGGCGGCTGCCAAGCATAGTTAGGATCACCCGCAGCAATAAAATCATCGTAGCTAATGCTGCCAATGGCCTTGCCATCATGGTAGCTCGGGTCGTCGATAGTGATCACCAGGGGGGCGTGTTTGAGATCAGCACCGGCAATGGCCAGGGCCTGCTCGACCACTGCGCCAAACTCCCGATCTACCAACACCACCTTGGCCTCGGCATGGGCCAAAATAAAACCGATGGCGGCGGCATCTAAGCGAATATTAATGGCGTTGAGTACCGCACCACACATGGGCACCCCAAAGTGGGCCTCGACCATCTCGGGCACATTGGGGGCCACCACCGATACCGTATCGCCCTTGCCAATGCCCAGCTGCACCAGCGCCGATGCCAATTGTCGACAGCGCTGATAAGTCTCGCGCCAGTTGCGACGCACCTTGCCATGCACAACGGCCAGGTGCTCGGGGTAGACGTGGGCGGCACGCTCAATAAAGTTTAAGGGGGTAAGGGCGGTAAAATTTGCACCGTTTTGGGCTAAACCCTGCTCATAGATATTCGCCATGATGCTTCTCGCTCTTTTATTATTAAAATTCTCAGTCATTATAAGAACACACCGTACAAAATCTATACTACCAAAGTTTGTCTAGGGCCCCCTAGGGCCCACCGGCCCGGCATGTTAGAATCCCGGCCTTTGCAAACCCAGGCCCAAGGAACCCCCAATGAGCGACACCAGCAGCTCCAAACGCGTCGGCATGATCAGCCTTGGCTGCCCCAAGGCTCTGGTGGATTCCGAGCGCATCCTCACCAAACTGCAACTCGACGGCTACGATTTGGTGGGCAGTTACGAGGATGCCGATGTAGTGGTGGTGAATACCTGTGGGTTTATCGACTCGGCCAAGCAGGAATCGCTGGATGCCATTAACGAGGCCATGGCCGCCAACGGCAAGGTGATTGTCACCGGCTGCATGGGCAAGGGCAGCGATGCCGAGCTGATTCGCCAGGCTCAACCTGAGGTGCTCAGCATTAGCGGCGCCGCCCAGTTGGATGAGGTGGTCAATGCGGTGCACGAGTATGTGCCGCCCCCGGCGGTGGCGGCCAAACCCTACCCCGACCTGCTGCCCGCCCAAGGGGTAAAACTCACCCCCAAGCACTACGCCTATTTAAAAATTTCCGACGGCTGCAACCACCGCTGCAGTTTTTGCATTATTCCGGCCATGCGCGGCGATCTGGTCAGTCGGCCGCTGGCCGATGTGATCGCCGAAGCTAAAACCCTGGTTGACTCCGGTGTGCAGGAATTACTGGTGATCTCGCAAGATACCAGCGCCTACGGGGTGGATCGCAAATACCAGCTCGACTTGAACCTGGGTTTGGAAACCCGCATGCTCGATTTGGCCACCGCCCTGGGTGAGCTGGGCGTGTGGGTGCGGCTGCACTATGTCTACCCCTACCCCCATGTGGACAAGGTAATTCCGCTGATGGCCGAGGGCAAAATACTGCCTTACCTGGATATTCCCTTTCAGCACGCCAGCCCGCGCATTCTTAAATTAATGAAGCGCCCGGGCAACCAGGAAAAAACCTTAGAGCGCATTAAAGCCTGGCGCGAAATCTGCCCGCAGCTGGTGATTCGCTCCACCTTTATCGTCGGCTTCCCCGGCGAGACCGAAGAAGATTTTCAAATGCTGCTGGACTGGCTGGCCGAGGCACGCCTGGACCGGGTTGGCTGCTTTACTTATTCACCGGTGGAAGGGGCCAGCGCCAATCAACTGCCAGACCCAGTACCCGAGGCGATACAGCAAGATCGCTGGCAGCGCTTTATGGCTCTGCAACAAAAGATTTCTGCCGAAAAGCTGCAGGAAAAAGTGGGCCAGGTATTGGAGGTTTTGGTCGATGAGGCCGAGCCAGAGCAAGCCATTGGCCGCAGCTACGCCGACGCCCCAGAAATTGACGGCAAGGTATTTATCGATACCCGTGAACTGCAAGAGCCACTGCTGCCAGGCGAGGCTTTATTGGTACGCATTAACCGCGCCGATGAATACGATTTGTATGGCGAGCCTGTGTTTGACGACGAGCTGGACTAATCACTGTGCTGCCCCAATATTTAAAAAACTACCCCACCGTTACCGTAGCCGCTGGCACCACGGTGTTACAACAGGGCCAGAGCTGCCAGCACTGTTTAATTGTTAGCCAGGGCCGGGTTAAAGTATTTGCTAGGGCGCGCGATGGCCGCGAACTGTTGCTGTACCGAATTGAGCCAGAGCAGTTGTGCGTACTCACCACCGCCTGCCTGTTAGGGGGCGAGCCGTTTCCGGCCGAGGCGATTAGCGAAACCGAAGTGACCGCCCACGCCCTGCCGATAAACGATTTTAAGCAACTGCTGCTGAGCGAGCCCGAGTTTCAGCAGCGCGTGTTAAAAGGCTTTAGCCAGCGCCTGAGCGCCTTAATGGCACAAATGGAATCGCTAACCTTGCACAGCCTGGATCAACGTCTGCATCATTACCTGTGCCAACAGGCTGCCCGAGGCAATCGCTTCGACTGTACCCACCAAGATATCGCCACAGAAATCGGCTCTTCCCGCGAGGTGGTCAGCCGCCATTTAAAAACCCTGGAGCAGCAAGGCCTATTGCAATTGGGCCGGGGCCATATCATCTTGCTTAAGCCAGAGGCTTTTGTGTTAGGGTAAAATTTACCGCTCTGTGTGACTTAGTCACTGAAGTACCACGCCCACCTCTCTATGATAAACCGGTAAACACAAACCAAACCATTGAGAGGAATAGACAATGCAAAATGAAGGCACTTTGGATCGCGGCCTGCGGGTAGTGGTAGGTCTGGTATTACTGGCGCTGGTATTTGTTGGCCCCCAAACCCCCTGGGGATACATCGGCATAGTACCTCTACTGACCGGTATCTTTGGTTTTTGCCCCGCTTATAAAATTTTTGGTATCAACACCTGCAAAGATTGCTAGGGGTAGCTCTGAATAACGCCAAACCATACGAAAAAGGCCCGCATGATCGCGGGCCTTTTTGCTAGGGCACCTCTGAAGCTATAACATACTGATATAGAAAGCCTGGCAAGGTCTCAGAAGCCAAATATCTAATGACGCAATTCTAAACGTCACCACCCTGCAAAAGAACCCGTCAACCAAGCCATAGCAAGCTTATAGCGTGATAGACTTCAGCTTGCAGATGTACCCCATCGAATTATTCAGAGGTACCTTAACAACGTTCAGCTTTGGAACAGGCCGTGAGCGACAGAGACAATCCCGCCTTTAAGCGCGAGATAATGGTAATTTTAAGCCGCCAAACCCACCGGGTGGCACTGCCCATACTCGTGGCCATGGGGCTAATCGCCAGTTTTATAGCCGGCGCCCAGCCAGCGTCCATCTATATAAGCTGGTGGCTGTTTGCCGCCGCCATCACCCTATTGCGGCTAACCATTTTACCGCGCCTGGCCCAGCGTGTAGAAACCAGCTGGCAGCGCGTGATGCGCAGCAATTTGTTGCTGAGCGGCTTACAGGGCCTGGCCCACGGTAGCACGGGTTTGTTTTTAGCGGATTTTTCGCAAACCGAGCGCACCATTGCCACCATTATCGTACTCGGCTTGGGCGCTGGCGCGGTGGCCACCACGGCAGGGCACAGGCCAACCCTATTCGCTTATATAGGGCCTTCGCTGCTGGGCCTTAGTGGCGGCTGGATTGCAGTGGGCCTGCAACAAAACGATTGGGCGGCCTATACCTTAGCGGCCGTGTGCCTGCTGTATGGCATTGTGTTAATGGCCCTGGCTCGGGATTTATACAACACCTTTGTCGATTCATTTGCCATTCGCAGCCAGCAACAGCGCTTAAACCAAGAGCTTAAAACCGCTTTGAACAATGCCGAGGCTGCCAACCAGGCCAAGACCCGTTTTTTGGCCGCAGCCAGCCACGACCTGCGCCAACCGATCCATACCTTAAGCCTGTTTTGTGGCGCCCTTGGGGGCCAGCAACTCGATCCACACAGCCGTGAAATCGTCGAACATATGCACACCTCACTGGAGGCCTTGGCCAATCAACTGGATGCGCTGCTGGATATATCTAAACTGGATGCCAATATTATTGAGACCCAGGCCCAAAGCATCAACATCAGCGGCTTGCTTGAGCGCCTTAGCAGGGAGCTGGCACCCGTGGCCGAACACAAGGGCTTACAATTTACGTTTAAGCCCCCCGAGTCGGCCCAGGTACTAACAGACCCGCTATTATTAGAGCGGGTTCTGCGCAATTTAATAAGCAATGCAATTAAATACACCGACAGCGGCTTTGTCCGCCTGCACAGCGAAGAAAACCGCAGTGATTTTTTAATTCACATCAGTGACAGCGGAATCGGCATCGCCCCACTAGAACAAGAAAAAGTATTCGAAGAGTTTTATCAAATCCACAACCCGGAGCGAGATCAGCGCCAGGGCCTGGGCTTGGGGCTCGCCATTGTGCAGCGTTTATGCGTGTTACTGGGAATTGAGCTGAGCTTACAATCAAGCCCCAATCAAGGCAGTAGATTTAGCTTACGTCTAACAAAAACAAGCAGCCAAGCAACACCTACCCCGACTTAGCGGCCCTATTGATCAGTGGGGATACCGCCCCAAATCGGCTGCAGCAGGCACGCGAAGCAGGCGAGCAGTTGAGGCAGGCCATTTACTAGGCTCTAAGAGACTATGGCACCTCTGAATCACTGCTTGTTATTGGGTATCAAACCCAAAGAGGCGGTCACGTAAACCGCATCGGTACGGTTATCTACCTCTAGCGCCCGGTAGCAGGCAAACAAGTGAGACTTAACCGTACCTTCAGCAATATCCAGTTCATGGGCAATCGCTTTATTGGGCAAGCCCTGAATCGCCTTCATTAACACCGCCAACTGTCGAGCCGACAAACTACCAAGCAACTCTTCGCGTCTTTTTTCGCAATCAGGTGACAAACTACTGCTGTACTGATCGAGCACATTGGGGGGCAGGTAAACCCCTTTGGCAAGCACCAGCTTAAGGGCCGCCACCAAAACCTCGGGGGAGGATGATTTAGGGATAAAGCCAACCGCTCCACGATTGATGACTTTGTGAATGATCTCGGGGCTGTCCGCGCTGGAAATAACCACAACATTAGTCTGAAAATGGTTTTTAATCCGTTCCAGCGCATCCACCCCGGCAACACCGGGCAGGTAGTAATCCAGCAGCACAACATCGACATCGTTAGAATCAAACAGCAAAGTGGCCTCTTCGCAACTGCTGGCCTCTAAATACTGTATGCTTTGCTTTAAGCCGGTTAGCAAAAAGCGCAGACCACTGCGAAATAGATGGTGGTCGTCAATTATTAACACTCGCACACTAAAACCTAATTGAAACTCTATTACTTTAATGAATAAGAATAATTACCTTAGACACACAGTGCTATCGACAATTCAACATTCATAGAAAAATTCACGTTAAATTCGTAAAAAGTCAATTAGAACTTTTTTCAAAATAATCACCGCCCATTAAAAAATCTTTGGCGACAAAATAAGGCATAGAACACCAAGAATAATAACTGATTACAACAATGGCGCGCGGTGGATATAAGCGAAGGGAATAGCTCGGAGATTTTTATACACGCCTTGAGCGCGAAACCGCTAAAACATGACCCG
>JAOXRV010000150.1 GCA_025800435.1 Cellvibrionaceae bacterium
AGGGTCACCGCCTAGTTGCAAGGTTACCGCGATGAAACTGCTCTACACCCACGAAAACGGCTTTTGGTTGGCCAATGTTCGCAATCTATTCGAGCGCGAGGGCCTGGCAACCGAGGTCAAAAACCAATTTGTGGGCGGTGCCGCCGGCGAAGTGCCCCACCAGGATGTCTGGCCAGAATTGTGGTTGCTCGATGAGAGTCAATTCGAGCGGGCCAAGCAATTACTCGAAGAAATTCTGGCTGCTCAAGAGCGCGAGGGGCCGGCCTGGCACTGCAGCGCCTGTGGCGAAGAAAACGGTAGCCAGTTTGAGTTGTGCTGGGCTTGCAGCGAGTTGCGGCCGCAATAGAATTGGGGCAGGATGTTTGCATCCACGGATTAAACAACTGATGGAACACAGTAATGAAAAAACTCCTGCTAATGCTGCTTATCGCCGCCGCTGCCGTCTATTACCTCAGCACCCTCAACGCCTATAAAACCCCCGACCAGTTAACCCTGGATATTCTGTCTAAACCGGTGGAAGTTCGCCGTGACCAACACGGTATCCCCTATATTTTTGCCGACAATAAACGCGATATGCTGCGTGCTCAGGGCTTTATTGCGGCCCAAGATCGGCTGTTTCAAATCGAGCTATACCGAGCGCTGATTGCCGGCAGATTGGCCCAGTATGTAGGCGAGGCCGGGCTGGAATCGGATATTAAAGTAAGGGTATTGGGCCTGCGTGCCAATGCCGAGCGCCACGCACCCAAGCTTGCCCCCGCAGTACGTCAGTATTTGCAAGATTATGCAGACGGTTACAACGCCTATATAGCCTGCTGTGAGCAAGACTTCCCGCTTGAGCTTGGCTTAATGGGCCTAGAGCCCAAGCCGCTGCAAATTGCCGATATGCTGGCGGTGCTCTATTTTGTAGGCTACACCCACGGCCAAAACCAAGGCGATGAACGATTGGTGACAGAGCTGGTGGCCAAACTAGGGGCCGAGCGCAGCGCCGTGCTACTGCCCTACAATCTAAACCCCGAGCGCGAGCAGCAGCCAATCATTGATATTGCCGGCCTTAAGGATATAGAGCAGGCCCTGTTAAGCGGGCAGGCCGAGCAACACCGTCGCATAGACACCAGCCCGGCCATATTTCCAAAAACCGGCTCCAATAACTGGGCCATTGGCCCGGCCCGCAGTGCCAGTGGTGCCGCTATTTTATCCAACGACCCCCATGTGGATGCGCGTATACTACCCGGCCCCTGGCTGCAAATGGGTTTGTTTTGGGGTGAGGGAAGGGGGGATGAAAGCGCCGCAGCAAGCAAGGTAAACAGCGCGGTAGGGGTCGCTTTACCCGGCTTGCCGGGGCTAATGGTAGGGCGCAATAGCGAGGTCGCCTTTGGGATAACCAATGGCTATGGCGACTCCCAAGACCACTATATTGAAACCTTGGATGCCCAGGGCAAACACTACCGGCAAGATGGCGGCTGGCGGCCGCTACAAGAGCGCCGAGAAATTCTATTGGTAAAAGACGATAGCGCGCCAAACGGTCTGCGCGAACAAGAGCTGCTGGTGCGCAGTACCGAGCGCGGCCCCATTGTTAGCGACCACCCAGGCTTTAAGGCCGCGCCCGGCTTACACTTATCACTGCGCTGGGTGCTGCACACTATAGATAGCCCCGAAATAGGTATCGATAAATTTTTAGAGGCAAGCTCGGTTGCCGAGCTAGAGTCTGCGGTTGATCAAGTCGACCTGATGTACTTTAACTATGTACTGGCCGACCGCCAGGGCAATATTGCCCTGCGCACCTCCGGTTTAATACCCAAGCGCAGCAATGGCCACGGCGCCTACCCGCTACCCGCCCAAGATAACTGGCTGGGCAGTATTCCTAAAAATGAAATGGTGGCCGCCAATAACCCGGACCGGGGCTGGGTGGCCAGCGCCAATAACGACCTGCGCCCAGAGGGCTACCCCCATTACTACTCGGCCCACTTCTCGCCAGCCTATCGCTATAAGCGGATTAGCGAACGCCTAAATGTGCCCGAAAAACTAAGCGGCGAAGATAACTGGAATATTATTCTAGATACCAAAAACCTACAGGCAATCGCCCTAAAAAATCGCTTTGCCAAGGCTATGGCCACAGAACCTGAGCTTAAGCCATTGGCGGATGAGTTGGCGCGCTGGAATGGCGAAGATGATAAAGATTTTATAGGCCCGTCAATTTACCATGTGCTGTATGAAAATTTATTTGAACAGATATTTATTGATGAGCTAGGCGAGCCATTGATGCGCCGCCTACAGGCATCGCGTTATTTTTGGCTAGA
>JAOXRV010000318.1 GCA_025800435.1 Cellvibrionaceae bacterium
CAATGGAGTATTTAAAGGTTTGTAGACCGGCATAAGGGTTGCTGCCCAATAGCATCAGTAGGGCCCAATAGATAAAACCCAAGCCCAGGGTCACCGCCGCCAAAAGGTAGAGCCAATTTAGCATGCCGGTGGCAAAGGGCAGCAAGCTCACCGCAAATAAAATAATGGTGTACAGCAGAATATGTATCTTGGTGTAGCGCTCGCCGTGGGTAACCGGCAGCATGGGAATCTCGGCCTTGGCATAATCGTCTTTGCGGTGTACCGCCAGTGCCCAAAAATGGGGTGGGGTCCAGGCGAAGATAATCAGCATTAGCAGCAGGCCATAAGCCCCCACTTCGCCGGTCACGGCCACCCATCCCAGCAGCGGGGGCGCCGCGCCGGCAAGGCCGCCAATGACAATATTCTGGGGCGTGGCTCGTTTTAAAAACAAGGTATACACCACCGCATAACCCAGCAGTGAAGCCAAGGTTAAATAGGCCGTTAAAGGGTTGATAAATATAATCAACAGGCTGATACCTGCCAGCCCCAATAAGGCGGCAAAGGCGGCTGCCTGCTGTGGCTCTACCCGGCCCTTGGCCACCGGCCGATTAGCCGTGCGCGCCATTTTTTGATCGATATGGCGATCCACTAAATGATTGATGGTGGCAGCCGAGCCGGCACACAGGGCAATACCCAGATTGCCAATCAATAATATATCCAGTGCTACCGCCCCAGGGCTGGCCAACAACATGCCGATAACACTGGTCAGAATCATCAACATGACCACCCCGGGCTTACACAGCTCGTAATAGTCGCGCCAGCTTGCCGTCTGCGCCAGTACCTGTGTCTTCATAGTGCTACCCCCGCTGAATAGCTGACTTGATTATTTTTATAGAGCTTGTAGATGATAGTGATTAACACCAGCAGCAAAAACACCGCACCAATATTGTGAGCCACCGCCAGTGACAAGGGTAACGCCAAGCTGATATTGCCAATACCCAGACCCAGCTGCAGCAGCAACGCAAACAACAATAATTGGGACAGCCCCGGAAAACCCCGCCGCCATAGGCGCAGGCAAAACAATAGGCAAAACAAACTTAGTATTAGCGCACCCAGGCGATGGGCCACATGAATGGCTGTGCGCCCCTGTAAATTTAAATGCCCGCCCTCATAATTGGGGCCTATCTTCATGGTGACATCAAAGCCCTGCTGAAAATCCACTTCGGGCCACCACTGGCCCTGGCAGGTGGGCAGGTCGGCACAGACCAGGGCCGCATAATTGGTGCTGGTCCAGCCGCCCAAGCTGATCTGCAATACCAGCAATAACAGTAACAAAGCTGCAAACCAAACCGGCCCGCGCTGTTTGGTTGGTAACGGTGGATCGAGCTTGTGGCGGGCGCGCAGACAAAGCAGCCACAGCATCGACACAGTAAAAAAGCCCCCCAGCAAATGCGCCGTAACCACCGCCGGTAATAGCTTTAAAGTTACCGTGTACATACCCAATAGGGCCTGTAGGCCAACCGCCAATAGCAGCACAAAGGGCAGCTTTACCGGCACCGGAATGCCCTGTAGCCATTGGCGCAACGATAAAAAAGCAATGGCCAGCACTAAAATACCCAGGCTGCCGGCAAAGTAGCGGTGCACCATCTCCGGCCAGGTTTTAGAGGTATCTACCGGCGAATCTGGAAAGGCCAGCGCCGCCGCGGCTTTATCGGCCTGGCTACTGGGCCAGGTAATATGGCCGTAACAACCGGGCCAGTCCGGACAACCCAGGCCCGCATCCACCAGCCGTGTAAAGGCCCCTAAACCCACTACTATTAGCGCCAATACAAACGCCAGCAGGGTCAGCCTATAAAACTTGGTCAGGCCCCGTTGATATTGTTCCGAGCTCAGCACAGCTAATCCTCATATGAAAACTTTAACGTCCGCTTTATATCCGTTAGCAATTCATTGCCGTGATGCTCGGGGCTATAGGCCATCATCGCAAAGCCCTCTTGGTCCACTAAATAGTATTGCCCCAACGACAGTGACCCCCGCTGGCCCAAATAATGAGTGAAATCCTGCGCATTGACAGCGGCAATGCGCAGGCGTGGGTGTTGTTGCTTAAGCGCGCTTAAGTCGTCATTATCCGTATCGCTATTGTCAAAATTGATCAACACCCGCTCTAGCCTGCGGGCCTTGTCACCCAAGCGAACATGTACTTGGCGAGTGGTATAGAGATTATTTGCGCACAGCTCACCACAATCTTTGCGGTAGGGAATCAACAGGCGCCACTTGCGCCCATCGGCCATTATTTTTTGGCCCTGCTGGTCGACAAGGTTCAGCGCTTTAAGGTCCCGGGCCGGTTCGATTAACTCACCCTTATTAATAGTGCCCGCTGGCACGCCAATACCGCTAAAATAAACAGCGTAGGCTAAGATTAATGGCGCTGCCACCACAGCGAGCAACAATAGCGCCTTGATTCGCCCGTGCCCAACTCGGGCAACCCGGTTATCGCCACTGCAATTGGAACTACTTATTGCCACTGCCATGCACCTCTCC
>JAOXRV010000159.1 GCA_025800435.1 Cellvibrionaceae bacterium
CCAGGTCGACCTGTAAATCGGCCTCGGTCAGTTCAAGCCCCGGTGGGCAACCATCGACAATGGCACCCAGGGCCAGGCCGTGGCTCTCGCCAAAGGTGGTGACGGTAAATAATTTTCCAATGCTATTGCCGGACATAGTTAAACCTTCTCAATGCGGCTATATTGCTCGCTAATTTCCCAATAGTTGTTGTTTGCTTAGGGCAAACACCCCGTGACCGCCGCGCTCAAATTCAAGCCAGGTAAAGGGCAGCTCTAAATAGGCTTGCTCTAAATCCAACCAGCTGTTGCCCACCTCGACGATCAGTAGGCCGCTGTCATTGAGGTGCTCGGCCGCTTCCGAGAGAAGACGGCGAGTAAAATCCAGGCCATCGGCGCCAGATCCCAGGGCAATTTCTGGCTCGGCCAGGTACTCGGCGGGCATTGAAGCCAAATCTTGCGCGTTCACATAGGGCGGGTTACTGACAATCAAATCGTATTTTTGCCCCTGCAGGCCGCTAAATAGATCGCTTTCTACGGCCCTGAGCCGCTCGCTCAATCGGTGGCGTTTAATGTTCTCTTCGGCCACCGACAGTGCGGCGCTGGAAATATCACTCAGGTCAATTTCGGCCCACTCGAAGGCATAGGCACAAGCGATGCCGATACAGCCACTGCCCGTGCACAGATCCAGTATTCGCGCCGGCTCCTGGGCCAGCCAGGGCTGAAAACCCTTTTCGATCAACTCGGCAATGGGCGAGCGCGGCACCAGCACGTCTTTGCTAACTTTAAAGCTAAGACCACAAAAATAGGCCTGGCCGGTTAACTGCCCCACCGGTATGCGTTGCTCAACACGCAGGCCAATACGCTCGATCAGCAGCTGTTTTTCCGCTTCGGTCAGGCGCGCATTGAGGGCCTCGGGCTTGCAGTTCCAGGGCAGGTGCAGGCTTTGCAACACCAAGGCACTGGCCTCATCCCAGGCGTTATCGGTACCGTGGCCGAAAAACAGCTCGGCGGCCTCAAAACGGCTGGCGGCCCAGCGAATATAATCGAGGATGGTGTGCAGTTCCCGCTCAACGCTCATAACCAAGCCCTTAGCCCAAAAAAGGCGGCTATTGTACGGCAAAAGGGCTTAAAAAGCCCCCCGCTCCAGTGACTGTTATGGGCTGTCTTAAAAATGTCATTGGCCGGTAAAAAAAACTTTACCACGGCCTGGCCTTGGCGTAGGGTACAGCCCTTGCAGCAGCGCTATAGCACAAGCTCACAAAACCGCTGTAAACACCTGATAAAGCTAAGGTTTATAAGAATGAAAGACGAGTACCGCAAGATCCTCCAAGCCATTGGTGAGGATATCGACCGCCCCGGTTTGGTCGACACCCCAGAGCGCGCCGCCAAGGCCATGGCGTTTCTAACTCGCGGTTACCAGCAGTCCTTAAATGAAGTGGTTAATGGTGCCCTGTTTCCCTCGGATTCCGAGGAAATGATCGTGGTTAAGGATATCGAGCTGTACTCCATGTGCGAGCACCATATGTTGCCCTTTATCGGCAAGGCCCATGTCGCCTATATTCCTACTGGCAAAGTTGTAGGTCTATCCAAAATTGCCCGTATCGTCGATATGTACGCCCGCCGCCTACAGATTCAAGAGCAATTAACCGTACAGGTCGCCAAGGCGGTGCAGGAAATTACCGAGGCCCAGGGCGTCGGGGTAATTATTGAAGCCAAGCATATGTGCATGATGATGCGCGGTGTGGAAAAACAAAACTCAGCCATGAAAACCTCCTCCATGCTCGGTTGTTTTCGCTCTAGCCAGGCAACCCGCACTGAGTTTTTATCGTTAATTCGCAACTAAGCAGAGCCGATCATCCGCTAATGGCAGCCAAGCCTATGGGACTTTGCTGACTGGCTTGCGCCAGCTCGCCGGCCACCTTGTCGGCGCCAATCATCAGCCTGGCCAACTTACAGGCTGCTATCTATTTGTACCTCGCTGTTTCCACCCTCGCAATGTAAAGCCCCGTGACTTAGCGCGCCCGCGCTTAGCACTGCCCGAGCTGAACAGCTTGCAGCGCTCGCCGCTGCGGCTGGTTAATGGGCATAAATGATAATTACAATCATTTGCATTGGCGCCTAAGTTTTGTCAGACTGCCTTGTTAACGCTATCTAATCGAATCCACAGCTGCCTTTTAGATGACCGAACCAGGACACAATAGAGGACCGAACCCTATGCCAACAACCATCCACCCCCTCAGCCTAGCACTGCCACTCACGCTCGCGAGCACCCTGCCGATTGGCAACGCCCTAGCCCAGCAAGCAGGGCCTATCGAGGAAATTCTGGTCACCGCCAGCCGCATGGAAAAGCCGGTTACCGCGATTCCCAATACGGTTTCCATTATCGACCGCGACACCATCAAACTGCAGGCCGCAATTGAAGACTCAGTGGCCGGAATTTTGGAAAAAACCGTACCCGGCTTTGCCCCCAACTCCCAAAAAATGACCGGCGGCGCGGAAACCCTGCGCGGTAAAAACGCGCTATTGATGATTGATGGCATCTCCCAACACAACTCCCTGCGCGATGGCCTGCGCGATGGCTTTACTATCGACAGCGACTTTCTCGAACGTATTGAGGTGGTTCAAGGCGCCAATGCGGTGCAGGGTATCGGCGCCACCGGCGGCGTGGTTAACCTAGTTACCCGCGTTGCCAAAACCGAAGACCGCTGGGGCAGTACCCTCAAGGCCCGAGTCAGCGGCAATGACAATTTTGACGGCGACGGCCTGGGTTATAAGCTGAGCTATATCGGTGATATTAAAACCGGGGATATTGACCTGGTCATCGGCGGCGCCTGGCACGAGCGCGGCATCTTTTTTGATGGCAACGGCGACCGGGTTGGTTTTCGCACCGCCCAGGGCGAGCTGCAGGATTCACAATCCCGCGACCTGTTTGCCAAGTTCGGCTACGCCATCGACGAAGCGCAACGCATCCAGCTAATGCTCAACGACTATGAGCTGGAAAATAACGGCGAGCTGGTCAATGTGCCCGGTGACCGCGATACGGGCATTTACGCCAGCAGTGCCGAGGGCGATTTTGCCGGCCTCTATGGCAAGCCGGCGATGAACGATATTACCACCGTCTCGCTGGATTACAGCCACCAGAACTTGCTCGACGGTAAACTGCGTGCACAGTTCTACCACCAGGATTTTGCCGCCCTCTATGAAGGCTTGGTTAGCCGGCGCTGGGCACTGACTCCCGGTGGCGCGGCGATCTTGGATCAATCGGAAATTCAATCGGAAAAGCTGGGCATCAAACTGTCCTACGAAATGAACGATACCGCCGGTATTGCAGGCCTGCGCTCGATGTTTGGGCTCGATTATTCCAGCGACGAAAGTCAACAGGTACTGGCCCAGACCGGCCGAACCTGGGTGCCACCCATGGAGTTGGTGACAATCTCTCCGTTTGCCCAGTTTGAATACCAATTGAGCGAGAGCTTATTGCTGGCCGCCGGCCTGCGCTATGAAAAAGCGGCCCTGGAAGTGGCGGATTTTGTCACCCTGCCCTCGGAAAATAATACTCAGGTAAAAGGCGGCGAGCCCGACTTTAACGAGCCGCTGGTTAATATTGCCGCGGTCTACGACATCAGCGACAGCTTGGCTTTTTACGCCTCTTATTCCGAGGGTTTTGACATGCCCGATGTGGGCCGGGTGCTGCGCGCCATCGATGTGCCCGGCCTAACGGTGGAGGGAATCATCAATCTGGAGCCGGTGATTACCGAGAACACCGAGATTGGCTTTAACTTCGACAGCGACCGCATCAGCGCCCAATTGTCACTTTATCAATCCATCACCGATCTCGGCTCGCGCTTGAACGAAGTTGATGGTATCTATGAAGTGCGGCGGGAAAAACAAGAGATCTGGGGCTTTGACCTGATCGCCAGCTACCAGCTCAGCGACAATACCAACATCGGCCTAAACTATGCCCATATCGACGGTGAGTACGATGCCAACCGCGACGGCACGGTGGATACCGATCTCGGCCACAACAACCAGGCCCCGGACCGCATCAATGTATTTGCCAGCGGCAACTGGGGTGAGTTTGGCGCAAAACTGCAGCTATCCCAGTTACTCGACCGCACCCAAAAGGGCCTGGCCGCCCCCAGCGATGAGCGCGCCGAGTTTAACGGCTACACTTTGGTGGACCTGAGCCTGCAATACGATACCCAAGTGGGCCAATTTGGCCTGGGCATCCAGAACCTGTTGGACAAAGAGTACGAGACACTTTACTCCCAGTACCAAAACCGGGACGACCGCTACTTCTCCGGCCGCGGCCGCACCATTTCACTGAGCTTTGATACTGAGTTTTAAGCT
>JAOXRV010000178.1 GCA_025800435.1 Cellvibrionaceae bacterium
ACAGGTCATTTCTGCAGGTATTGGTGGAGGGGTTGGTGGTGCTGTTTCAGGAGCAGTTACAGGCGCTGCTGCTGGCGGCGTAGTGGGAGCTGTAGTTGGTGGTGTAATCGGTGGTGTTCGTGGCGCAGGTACAGGTATGGCATCTGCTGCTGTGGGTAGTGCAGTAGGCGCTGCAGGTGTAGATGCAGCAACTGAAAATGCTGGTCCCCTTGGGCGGGGACGTGCAGCAGCCGGTGGTTTAATAGGGGGTGCTGTCAGTAATGCTGTTGGTGGAACTGCTGGTGCAGCAGTGGGCGGAGCGATAGGTGGCGCTGTTGCCGCTGCCGCATTACGTGCTGGAAATGATTGTTCAGATGATTGTTAATAATAAAATGGTCTTGTAATGAAAGAAGCCGCTATATGCCCTGTGTGTAAATCTAAGGTTTCTACAGTGATTCACCTGTTTGTCAATGACTCTGTAGGTTTGGAGTGTATTAAGTGTGGTTCCCTTCTTGGGCACTCAAAAAAAGTTATACTTCTAAAATATTCACTGTTGTTTATATTTGTTTTGTGCGTTACTCAAGTTGCTGGGAATTTGCTGTGGCTAGTAGCATGTTTTTTCTCCCTATTGACTTTGATATGTGTTCAGTTAACTTCGGACTTTGAAATTAAGCATAAATCTAATGAGTATTAGCGGCTGTTGTTTGTTCTTTATTTAGGCAGTGCTGGTGATGCAGATCAATATAAAACAGTGGGTTTCGCTAAGCCCCCTACGTCAGCATAGTTGTACGGTCGCGACAGTCATATGCCGTGTTCTTAACGAGCGGGCGGCTGCCTGTATCACAATAAAAAACGCCGGGAATCCCCGGCGTTAATTTTATCTAGGATGGTAAAGCTTAGTGGGTGGTTCCCGCACTAATACTACCTCCCAGCTCTAATTGCTTTTCTTGCGCGGCGGGCTCAGCAGGTTTGGCAGCGGCCTTGGGTTTGGCTGTTGTCGGTTTTACTTTTGCTGTCGCTGGTTTGGCTTTAGCCGCTGCGGGTTTAGCTTTAGTTGTAGCCGGCTTAGCTTTAGTGGTGGAAGCTTTGGCTTTGCTAGCTGCCCGTTTTTTGGTGCTTGCCGCTTTAGGCTTGGCTTCGGTCTTAGGCTTAGCACGGCTGGCCTTTTTAGGGGCTGCCTTTTTCGCCGGTTTGTCTGCGCTTTTTGCCGCCGACTTTGCCGCTGTTTTTGCGCTGGCCTTCTCTTTGGCTTTGTCTGCCAGAAGCGGCTGCTTTTTCGCGGCCTCTAAAATCTCGGCAAAGGCGTCTTTCATACACTGGGAGAAGTGGTCCGGGTCGGGCACCATTTCGCGGCAAGCGGTGGAGCATACCCACAGTACATGGTCGTAGCTAAAGCCGGTGATATTTAGGCCCGCAAAATCAAACGGTATGGAAGCGGGGATAAACATCTGTAGGCGGGCGCCGGCCAGGTAGAGCGGGAAGTTGGGGCCGCGCACATTGGAGACCACCAGGCTGGCCTGGTTTTGCATTGCCAGCTGGTTGATGCGCTTGCTTAAAAATACCGGTAGGGCATCGTTAAGCTTGGATAAAAAGTCGCGGCCAAGTTCGTCTTGCAGGTCTTTGATATTGCCCGAGCTTTCGTGAATGGCTTTGATGCGTTCAATCGGATCTTCAATATTGGTGTAGATCGACACCGGTGCCATGGAAATATTATTGCCCGAGTCTTCACGCACCTGGTCGCCGCTGGCGGCCAGTGGCATCAGTGCGTTCATGGTGTCTTCGGGCAGCTCGCCGTGGCTTTTGAGGTAGTTGTGTAAACCACCGGCCACCGTGGCCATAAAAATATCGTTAATGGTACAGGGCAGGTGTTGGCGAATGACTTTGCAGTCATCCAGGCTAATACCAAAGGCATCGATCACCCGGTGGGGGGAGACCTTGGCATCAAAGCGGTTGCGGTGCTTGGGGCCGGCCAGGGTGCGGCGCAGGCCTTTGACACTGCGCTTTAAGTCAAACTCGCCCTTTTCAATAATATCCGGGCCGTATTTTAGGCCAAGTTTAATACCTTTACCGTATAGCTCCAGGCCAAATTTGGCGGCACCGACTACCTGCTTGCTGCGGTTGCCCACGGCACGGGCCAGCAGTTCGAGTTTATTGGGTTCGCGGTCGGCGTAAATCACCGAGGTGCCGCGGCCGGGTTTGTAATCGGGGCTCAGCTCGTGCATTACCTGGATCATCTTGGCGCCGGCCTGGCCGTCCATAGTGGCGTGGTGCACCTTTAGGTAGAGCGCAAAGCTGCCTTTCTTAATGCCTTCGATGTTATCCAGGCCGCCGATAATATAGGCCTCCCACAGGGGGCGGCTGGTATCCAGCGGGCGGGCGTGGATACGGGCAATTTGAATCATTAGCTGGCGCCAGTCGCCTGGGTCGGGCAGGGCGATATGGCGCACGTGGTACTCCACGTCGATCTCGCCGTCGTCTACCCAGTAGGGGCGGTCTAGGCCCAGGGGCGCCTGTACTAGGCGACGCCGGAATAGGGGCATCTCGTTAATTTTTTTTGAGAAAAATTCGAGAATGGTTTTAAAGCGTACCTCGCCACCGGGGGCGGTGGACTGGTCGTAGATGCCGAGGGAAGCAATGTGCATATGTTGCCGATTGTCTTCCATTTCCAAAAACATATTATCGGTGCCGGATAAATGTTGCATGTGATCTCCCTAAGATGGGCGGCCGCAGAGGCGGTGAAGTTATTAGTTATTGTTGCTTTTAGGCCGATACCCAAAGGAGCTGGCCTTGTATCGCTATGTATCGAATAGCTTACTACGCCAGCTGATAGGGCGCAAATAATCCCGTTATACATAGGGGCAATATAGGCAGCAATAGCAGCGGGCAAGGCCCGCTGCGTGCGGGCCTTAGCGGGCGGCCCACTGGGCAAAGGTTTTGCCCTCTTTGGCCAGTTGCTTAAGTAACTTGGCAGGCGCCCAATTGGCCTGGCCGTGTTGCTTGGCAAATTCACAAATACGCTTATAGACCTTATCCAGGCCGATATGGTCGGCGTAGTGCATGGGGCCGCCGCGATAGGCGGGGAAGCCGTAGCCGAAGCAGTAGACCACATCGATATCACTGGGGCGCTGGGCGATGCCTTCTTCGAGAATTTTGGCGCCTTCGTTGATCCAGGCGTAAGTTAAACGTTCGAGAATTTCTTCGTCGCTAATGGCGCGTCGGGCTATACCTTGGGCCTTGGCCTGCTGCTCGACCACCTTCATGACCTCGGGGTCGTTGTGGCGGGCGCGGGTGGCGGGGTCGTACTTGTAGTAACCACTGCCGCTCTTTTGGCCCAGGCGGCCCATTTCGACCAGGGCATCGGCAATACAGTAAGATTTGGGGTCGCCTTTTTGCTCGGCGCTTAGGCCCTGGCGGGCTTTATAGCCGATATCCAGGCCGGCTAAATCGCCCACCGCCAGTGGGCCCATGGCCATGCCCCAGCCCTGCATAACCTTGTCGATCTGCTCGGGGCTGGCACCCTCGATTAGGCACAGCTGGGCTTCGCGGCCGTAGGGGCGCAGCATGCGGTTGCCGATAAAACCGTAGCAGTTGCCCGCCAGTACCGGCACCTTGCGGATGGTCTTGGCCATGGCCATGGAGGTGGCGATCACATCGTCGGCGCTGGCGCTGCCGCGCACCACTTCCAGCAGCTTCATCACATTCGCCGGGCTAAAGAAATGCAGGCCAATCACATCGGCGGGGCGGCTGGTGGCACCCGCGATAGCGTCGATATCTTGGTAAGAGGTATTGGTGGCCAAAATCGCACCGGGTTTGCACACGGCGTCGAGTTTGCTGAAGACTTCTTTTTTGATGTCGACATTTTCAAACACCGCCTCAATCACCAGATCCACATCGGCCAGCGCATCGTAGTGGGTGCTGCCGCCAATCAGTTTTAGGCAGTTGGCTTTTTGGGCCTCGCTCATTTTGCCCTTGCTGACGGTGATGGCGTAGTTTTTCTCGATAATGCCCATGCCACGATCCAGGCCCTCTTGGTTGACCTCGATCAGGGTGACCGGAATACCCACATTGGCAAAGTTCATGGCAATGCCGCCGCCCATGGTGCCGGCGCCGATAATACCAACCTTGTTAATGGGCCGCAGGGCGGTGTCTTTGGCCAGGCCATCGACCTTGGCCCCCTGGCGCTCGGCAAAGAACATATGGCGCATTGCGGCCGATTGGGGGCCGGTCATCAGCTCCATAAACAGTTCGCGCTCGGTCTTAAGGCCGGCATCCATATCCTGGCCTATCGCGGCCTCAACACAGGCAATAATATTTTGCGGGGCCTTTTGACCACGGGCACGCTTGGCCATTTTGGCGCGGTAGCGCTCAAACAGTAGGGCCTGGGATTTACTGGGCTTAATCTCGATATCTCGGGCGCGTTTTAACTGGGCTTTATCGGCGGCCAGTGATTTGGCATAGGCGATAGCGCCCTGTAACAGCTCGCCTTCAACCACGCAGTCTACCAGGCCCAGCTTTTCGGCCTTGGCCGCGGCGATGGGGTTGCCGCTGGTGATCATATCCAGGGCCGGCTCAATACCGGCCAGGCGCGGGGTGCGCTGGGTACCGCCGGCGCCGGGCAGCAGGCCCAGCTTAACCTCGGGCAGGCCCACCTTGGCGCTGTTTAGGGCGATTCGGTAATGGGCGGTGAGGGCGGTTTCAAAACCGCCGCCCAGGGCAGTGCCGTGGATGGCGGCAACAACGATTTTGTTGGAGCTTTCAATCACATTCAGCATATCCGGCAGGGAGGGGGCCTTGGGCGGCTTGCCGAACTCGGTAATATCCGCACCGGCGATAAAGGTGCGCCCCTCGCAGATAATCACAATGGCCTTGCTGGCGTCTTTTTGGGCCTTTTTTACGGCCTTGCAAATGCCATCGCGCAAGGCGTGGGAGAGGGCGTTTACCGGAGGGTTATTGAGACGAATCACCCCAATACCGTCGATAATCTCATACGTAGTTACAGACATTAGATACTCCTGCTGCTGGCCTTAGCCAATAAAACCATTACTAACTGTCATTTGTGTGACAGCTTATTTTATCGTGATCGACAGGGCGAGGCCCTGTAACGCATCTTGCAATTGTGTAACACGGGACTTGTCCGCTACCTCTATATCGGTGAGCAAGCCGCGTTCGGTATCGTGAATGCAAGTAACCCGGGCTTGAATGCCCAATTCGGCCAATTGCTCCAGCAAAATGGTCTCGGTGGCCATGCGGCGCAGCTCGGGTTTAAAGATCTTACCCACGGCGGTCAGTGGAATCTCATCGAGTACCACAATGCGTTTGGGCACGGCGGCGCGCTCGCTGATATGCTCGGCGGCAAAGGCCAGTAGCTCGTCCTCGCTGGCGGCACTGCCCGGGTGCAGGGTGATATAGGCCACTGGCAGCTCGCCGGCGTAGGCGTCGGGCTGGCCCACCGCCACCGCCTGGGCCACGGCGGGGTGTTGCAGCAGCGGGTCTTCGATAATGACCGGGTCTATATTGTGGCCGCCGCGAATAATCAGGTCTTTGGCCCGGCCGGTCAGGTATAAAAAGCCGTTTTCATCCTCGTAGCCCAAATCGCCGGTATTAAACCAGCCATCGGCCCAGGCCTGGTCGTTATCGCTTTGTTCGAGGTAGCCGGCAAAAATATTGGGGCCGCGGCTCAGTACTACCCCGGCTTCGCCGGGCTTGCAGCGGCGCAGCAGTTTATTGCCATCTACATGGCCGATAATACGTTCGCAATAGGGCAGGCGAATACCGGTGGCCCCCAGTGGTGGCGGTGCTTTGGCACTGGTCATGCTCAGCATTACGGTGCTTTCGGTCATGCCATAGCCGTTTAGCACCTGGCAGCCGATACGCGCTTCAAAGTTCTTTTTCAGTTGTATGGGCAGGGGCGCGGCGCCGCTTAATACCTCGGTTAAGCTGCTGATATCGCAGTCGCCAACGGGTACTTCGTAAAGGGCGGCCAAAATAGTGGGCACCGAGGGCACCCCGGTAAAGCCAAAGCGCTCCACATGGTGCCAAAAATTGGCGATCACCGCCGGGGTGCGAAAGCCGCTGGGGGTCATAATAACAATATTGGCGCCGCAGGCGATGGCGCCGATACCCGATATCATTAAGCCGTAGATATGAAACATGGGCAGAGCAGCAAAAATATTGGCCCGGGGCTTATCGCTGACCCGGTCGCGGTACAGCTGGGCGATAAAGGCAAAGTTGGCCTGGGTAATTTGGGCCACCTTGGGTCGGCCGGTGGTGCCACCGGTGTGCATATAGCAGGCCACTTGCTCGCCTTCAAACTGGCGCCCGCTGTCCAGGCCCTCGGCGTTTTCCTGTTCAATGGCTTGGCCGTAATCGGTCACCGTTACCCCGCCCAGTTCAGGCACCGGCTCGGTAATGCCGGGGATATGAATCACCACCAGGTGTTCAATTTGCGGGGTCAGCCCCAATACCGCTTTGGTGCTTTCCCACAAATGGGGGGCGCTGGGCATGGGTGCCATGGCCACAAATACCTTGGAGCCGGTCACCTGAATAATCTCAGAGATATGGCGCGGTTCCAGCAGCGGGTTTAGGGGGCTGGCAATACCGGCGCACTGGGCGCCCCAAATGGCGTAGATGGTTTGGGGCAGGGTCGGCAGCATAATTGATACCGCATCTTCGGTGCCCACACCCAGGCGATGAAAGAGGTTAGCAGTTTGGTGAATGCGGCCCATAAACTGGGCGTAGCTAACCGGAAAGCTGGGCTCGTCTTTCTCGCCGGTGAGCAGCAGCTCGATCACATTGTCTTCGGCGTAGGCCTCACAGGATTGCTTGATAATGCTATAGGTGTCTTTCCAGGGGTAGCGCTGATCCAGCGGCACCTGTTCAAATTCGATGGTCTGATCCAGGGTCAGAACCTCCGCAACTGACTGAGTGTTGCTCATTATTTCGCCTCTTATTGGATTTTATTGTTGAGTTAGGGTGGGTTTTATATCACTCATTGGTTTTCTGTTCCACTGTGCGGAACAATCCTGTATCTTGCTCGGCCGATATTGGCAAGTTTTAGGACCTTAAATGAGCGTGCACGAGTTTGATTGGGCCAGCCAAATGAAGGCCAGTGGCGAACGAGAAGGGCAGCAATTGTGGCAGCTTGAGGTCAGCGATCGCTGGTCATTTGGCAGTGCCCCCAATGGCGGTTATATGGCCGCGCTGCTGGCCAAGGCGGCGGGCAAAACCCTGAGCCGCCACCACCAGCCCATGTCGGTAACTAGCCAATATATTTTGCCTGCCAAGCCCGAGCAGGCTGAAATTGCGGTAAAAGTATTGCGCGAGGGTGGCCGCTTTAGCCAGGTGAGTGTAGAGCTGCGCCAGCAAGGGCAAGTGTGTGTCCAGCAAAGCGGCGTATTTACCGACTTTGGCCAGCTTAAAGGCCCCAGCCACTTTGAGGGCGAAGTGCCCCAGTTTCCGCCAGTAGAGGCGGGTATTCCGGTCAGTGGCGCCAATGCCAGCTTTCGCCATCGGGTCGATGCCCGCTGGTTTGCCGATGGCGGCGGCCGCTACTGGCCCGACGGCAATGCCCCCGAGATGAGCAACGGCGGCTGGATTAAAATGAGCGATGGGCGCGAGCCCGATGCTTTGGCCTTGTTGGTATTTGCCGACGCCTTCCCCAGGGCTATGGCCATGCGCACTGGCAAGCTGGGCTGGATACCCACGGTGGATATGACCGTACAGGTATTGCAGCCCCCGGCCCCGGGCTATATAGCCGCCCGCTTTCGCAGCCAAAAGCTGTACCGTGGGGTCGTGGAAGA
>JAOXRV010000218.1 GCA_025800435.1 Cellvibrionaceae bacterium
ATGATGCAGGTGGGCATGGTGGCGGTGGCCCTCTACGGCGGCTCCATGTTTGGTATCGCCGAGCAGTGGCAGGGCTATCTGCGCTTTATCAGTTGGATCTTTGCCACCCCGGTGGTGTTCTACAGTGCGGTGCCGTTTTACCAGGCCGCCTGGCGGGCCCTAAAAACCCGCCACTTAGTGATGGATGTGCCCGTATCCCTGGCGATTTTGCTGGCCTACTTTGCCAGCTGCTGGGCCACCATTAGCAATGGGCCGGATGTCTATTTTGACTCGGTCTCGATGTTTACCTTTTTATTATTAATTGGCCGCTACCTGGAAATGCGCGCCCGCCACCGGGCCGGTTTTGCGGCGGGCAATTTGGCCCAGTTAATTCCCCCCACCGCCCACAGGGTGCTGGCCGAAGATGCCAATAACACCGAGACGGTGCCGGTTAAGCTGTTGCAAGTGGGCGATAAAATCTTGGTGATGTCCGGCGAGACCATTCCCTGTGATGGTATGGTTTATGACGGCAATAGCCAGGTGGATGAATCCCTTCTAACCGGTGAGTCGGTAGCGGTGGCAAAAGCTGTGGGCAGCCAAGTGGCCGCCGGTACGGTCAATACCGACAGCCCCTTGTGGCTAGAGGTGAGTGCGGTGGGGCAGGCGACACGCTTATCGGCAATCTCGCGTTTAGTCGCCCAGGCCGAGCAGGAAAAGCCCGCCCAGGTGGCCATTGCCGATCGGGTGGCGGGTATTTTTGTGGGCGCGGTGTTAGTGGTGGCCGCCGCCGTATTTACCTTTTGGTGGCAGCACAAACCCGAAGACGCCCTGTGGATTACTCTATCGGTATTGGTGGTCACATGCCCCTGTGCTTTATCCCTGGCCACCCCGGTCGCCCTAACCGCCGCCACCAATCGCCTGCGCCGCCAGGGCCTATTGGTGTCCAAGGGCCATGTGGTGGAAATGCTTACCCGGCTACAGCGGGTGGTATTTGATAAAACCGGCACCTTAACCGAGGGCCAGCCCCAGCTCGATCAGGTCGAGCTATTGGTCGACGGTATCGATCGCCAGCAGGCCCTGGCTCTGGCCGCCGCGCTGGAGCGCGGCAGCAGCCACCCCATTGCCAAAGCCTTTAAACCCTATGGGGGCGAGCTGGTGATGGCAGCGGTGCGCGCCCATACCGGCCAGGGCGTCAGCGGCAGCTGGCAGGGCAGTGACTATCGCCTGGGGCGCAGCAATTTTAGTTTGGCCGCCGAGGGCGAAGCCGAGGCGGGGCTGTTGCTCAGCCGCGATGGAGTGGCCATTGCACGCTTTCACTTGGCCGACCCACTGCGTCCCAGTGCCAAGGGGGCGGTGGCCCAGTTGCAGCAGCGCGGTTATGAGGTAGAACTGCTCTCGGGCGATGCCCATGCGACCGTATGCCACATTGCCGATAGCTTACAAATTGACCATGCTAGCAGTGAAGTTTCACCCGAGCAGAAACTCGAAAAAATCCAGGCCTATCAAGCAACAGGTGAGCGGGTGATGATGGTCGGGGACGGTATTAACGATGTGCCGGTGCTGTCGGCGGCGGATGTGTCAGTGGCCATGGGCGGGGCGGCGGATATCGCCCAGACTCATGCGGACTGCCTGCTGCTGAGCGACGATTTAAATGGCCTTAACCTGGCTATGGAAACCGCCGCCAAGGCTCGCCGCATTATCTGGCAGAATATGAGCTGGGCCATCGCTTACAATATTTTGGCCCTGCCACTGGCGGCGGCCGGGATGGTGCCACCCTATGCGGCGGCCATCGGTATGTCCCTAAGCTCACTGCTGGTGGTGATCAATGCCCTGCGCTTGAACCGCCTACCCAACCCCGAGGGAGCCCATTAATGGATAGCTTATACATTTTAATACCCATTGCTATTGTGTTTGTGGCGATAGCGGTCAAGGTATTTTTCTGGGCGGTAGACAATCATCAATTTGATGATTTGGATACCGAGGCCCAGCGTATTCTGTTCGATAAAGAGCAGGACGATAAGGACAAACCGGCCGAGCCAAAAACTTCAGACGACGATAAACAGCCTCCAGCTTGAAGTAAGAGTAGTCAGCAGTATGAACGAAGTTAATGCGCTATTACCCGTAATTTTAACCGCACTTGGGCTTGGCTTTTTAGGCAGTGGCCACTGTGTCGGTATGTGCGGCGGTATCGCCTCGGCTTTGAGCTTTGCCATTCCTGAACAACAGCAGGGGCGCAAGAACGCTATTTTGTTGGCCTACAATATTGGCCGCATTGCCAGCTACGCGGCCATGGGTGCCCTGGCCGGCTTGCTCGGCGAACAGCTCGGCGCCGATAAAATTTTGCGCATTATTGCCGGGGTTTTATTAATTGCCATGGGCTTGTACCTGGCCAACTGGTGGCGTGGTTTGGTTTACCTAGAAAAGGCCGGCTCTAAGCTGTGGGTGTTTATCGAGCCTCTAGGCAAGCGCCTGTTGCCGGTAAAAAGTGTAGCCCAGGCGCTGGCATTGGGCGTGGTGTGGGGCTGGTTGCCCTGTGGTCTGGTCTATAGTTCACTAGCTTATGCGGTGGCCCAGGGCGACCCGGCCAGTGGTGCGGCGGTAATGGCGGCCTTTGGTTTGGGTACCTTGCCCGCTGTCTTCGCCAGCGGTTGGGCGGCCCATAAGTTAAAAGATTTTTTACAAAAAGATCTGGTTCGTACCATCTTTGCTATTAGTATCATCTTGTTCGGTGTGTGGACACTGTGGATGCCTCTGTCCCATTCGGGCCATGGTGGTCACGGCGGTCATGGGCAGATGGATCACGGCCAGATGGATCACGGCCAGATAGATCACGGCCAGATGGATCACAGCCAGATGGATCACAGCCAGATGGATCACGGCCAAATAAACCATAGTGAGATGGATCACTCTGAGGCCTCTAAGGGCGATACCCAGTAAGCACAGCTGTCAGTTCAGAGGTACCCAAGTGCCCGCCACTTTACGGGGCGCTTTGCTATTCCGATAAGCTGCATCGATAACAGTTTTTTTCTGCTTGTGTTTTTTACGTCCCAGCCTGCTAGTTGCGAAATTAGTATCTCCCATCGTATTAGTTTTTTGCGAAATTATTCCATTGGCCTAGCAGCTATATTCGCTTGGTCTTGTTGGCTTGGTTGCCGCTTTTATTACTGGCTAGCCTTATAGATACCGGTGCGTCTACTGGGCAGGTGTGCACAATCTATAGCTGCGTAATAAGTCTTCGCTGCACGATAAGTTACTTGCCGCGTCATAAAATATTGGTCAGCTCTCCCCTGGGTTTTTGGGCTTGTAAGCAGGAGTCATAAGAATGAACGACATGAGTAACCCGGATCAAAATACTGCGCAGGGCGCTGTTGCTGAAGTTACCGAGGTGGCCGGCCCCGATAATCCGGACGAGCTCGCTGAGCCTGATGACCCAATCGCTTGCAAAGATCAAATTCAATTGGGCGCCGATGCTGCCGATGGCCAAACGGTTAGCGATACGGTGAGCAAAGATGTATTTATCGAGAGTGAGCCGATCACTATTGATATTCAAACCATCTCCGATGATAGTGGCCGCCCCGGTGACTTTAGCACCGGCGATCGCTCTCTTTCTGTTTCCGGCCGCCTAAGCCGAGTGCTGCAAGAACACGAACACCTGGAAGTTAGCATTGATAGAGGCGAAATATCTGAGCGTCACAGCGATTTGGCCGACCCGTGGCAGGGTTGGCAGGGCTGGTTCGATGCCGTTCACATCGATTTGAAACAGCGTTTTGAGGGCCAGGACGAGGCGTTTAATCCACCGTCTGAATCTCTGGGGCTGTTTGATGTGCACTGCGGTAACAGTGTCAGCGATACCTTTATTCTGAGCCGCTCAGAAGTCGAGCCATTGCCCTGGGATGAGGCGAGGTTTGAAATCGCCCAGGAGTTGGATATGTTAACAGAGTTAGGCGAAAAGCTAGAGAAGTTGCTCGGTAGTATTGTTGACCCCGAGCGTATGGGCTTGGAAACCATTGACCATCAGTGCGCCCGTGACCCTGCTGCGCTTGAGAATCAACTACCAAACCCCGGCCAAGATGCCCTGTTTGACATAGACATACAATCACTGCCGATGGAGGTCGACTTGCTGAGTTACTTTAATGCTTAAGCTTATTCAGAGGTACCCTAGAGACGGGTCAGAAAAATTAAATACCAACTTAGGCGACAGGTTATTGACAGTTTTACAATCCGATAAGCTGTTATTTTTTTTATATTCCCCAGCCTTGTATTTTTTTTATCCCAGACTTGGCGCCACTGCTGCAAAAACCATCTCATATTTATCCCCTATTTGATTACCCTATTTTATTGGTCGAGCAAGCTCTCTCGCTTGGTCATGTCATTGTGGTGACGGCAAATTTTGCCGGCTAGCCTTATAGTTGCCGCCTCGTTTCATATGCGTCTGTGCACAATCTATTACTGCGTAAGAAACCCTAGGGTCCGCTGAATATCACCGAGTTATTCAGAGCTGCCCTGACCGAGATTCGGCTTAAACAAAATTTTTAAACTGTCAGCGCGATGGGGTTGCCGCCTCTAGTACACGCTGGCATATCGGGAGTCGAACAAATGAATGATATGAGCAACCCAGATAATAACCTCAGCAAGCAATTGGTTGGCACGGTAAGCGAAGTGGTGGGTGATGTCACCCTTGAGGGGCAGCAGGAACCCCTGCAAGTCGGTGATCCATTGCCAGCGGGCAAAAAAATATGGACCGGTGAGGCCGGTGCCCTAGCCATGCGCTTTGATTCAGGTGGCGCGGCTATTTTGGGTAACGGCGAAGTCTATCAACTGGAAACTGATGAGGTGCGCAACACTCGCCTGGACGCACTCAAAGCCAAGCTCAGCCAAAAACAACAGCAGGCGCTGGAAAACGATGAAGAAATACAGGGGATTATTAAAGCCCTGGAAGAGGGCCGGGTGTTGGAAGATATCAGTACTGAGGCTGGTGGCTCCAGTTCCAGTTCGCTGTACCCGGGTATTCGCTTTGAATTTAGCCAGCAGCAGGTACTGCCTGAGCAGGGTGGCTTTGAAGCCGAGGTGGAATTTTCGTCGAGTGCCGATAACGCTGTCGGCGAAGAGTCGAGCCATAGCTTAATTGCCTCGGCCCCGAGTGTTGAGTTCCCCCAGGATAGCAATGGCGATGGCTACCTCAATGCCAGTGAAATAGATGGCCAAGTTATTGTGCGGGTAAACCTGCCCAGCAATGCCCGTGTTGGTGCAGTGGTCGAAGCGGCGGGGCAGACCGTTGAGCTAACTCAGGCCCATATCGATGCGGGCTTGCTTGATATTGTTATCGATGTCAGCGGCGACAGCCTGGCAATTAGTGCCACGGTAAGCAATCCCGATATGCCGCCTGGGCCCGCTTCACAGCCGGTTAATTTAATTCTCGATACCGAAGGGCCAAGTCTTACGGTCGATGCCAGTGCCGACTACAGCGATGGCAGCTATGTGGTCACGGGTAGTGCTGAAGCCGGCGCCGTGATTGAGGTGCGCGATAGTAGTGGCGTGTTGCTTGGCAGCGCCACGGTGACAGCGGATGGCAATTGGAGTATTGACGTAGCGGCGACCCCGGATGGACAGACCCAACTGCTTAATGTGCGCGCCGAAGACGCCGCCGGCAATGTGGTCGAGCAAAGTCGCTTTGTCGAGATAATCAGTATCGATGAGGGTAATTCTGGCGGTGAGACGGGTGGCGATGCCGGCGGCGAAACGGACGGCAGCGAAACAGGCGGCGAAACGGGCGGTGGCGATATTGGCGGCGGCACTGGTGGCGAAGGGGGCATTGCCAATAATGTCCGCCTAGAAATCGTCGACGGAGGCGATGAGCTGCTCGATACCGATGAAGTGGCGGCGGTGGCTATTCGCGGTCAGGTGCCAATCGGCGCTCAGGTTGATTCGGTGGTAATCAGCGATGGGGAAAATAACACCATCAACGTTGCTGCCGAATCCATTGTGGTCGCTGCCGATGGTACGGTGCTGATTGAAGCTATCGATCTGAGCACCTTGGTTGATGGCCAGCTCACTGCCACCCTGACGTTTAGCGCCGATGGCAGCGATGTTAAAACGGTGAGCGATACAGTTAATAAAGATGTATTTATCGAAAGCGACCCAATCGATATCAGTTTTACTGCAATTTCAGACGATACCGGCCGGCCTGGAGATTTCAGTACCGCCGACCGGACTCTGTCCGTCTCTGGCCGCTTGAGTCGAGCGCTGGCTGAGCATGAGCATTTGGAAATTAGCAACGATAATGGCCAGAGCTGGATAGATGTCGACGATATCAGTGGCCAGCTGTGGTCGTTCCAAGATGGGACCGTGCACGATAACGGCCAGTTCAGCTATCAAGTTCGGGTGGTCGGCGATAAAGACACGGTGGTGGAAGCGGCCAGCCAGCAGATCACTGTGGATACTCAAGCGCCGGGTGAAGGTGCTGGCGCTCCCCACAGCATAAGTTTTAGCGAGGGTGCAGACGGTTTTTTAAATACCAGTGAAATAGAAACAGTTGCCCTAGAAGGCGCGATTGAAGCTGGGGATACCATTGTCTCGATCGTTATCGCTGGCCCAGATGGCAGCCAAGTGGTGCCCAGGGGGGATATCAGTGTGGGCTCAGGCGGCGCCGTCAGCGTTAGCCCCCAGGATTTATCCTCGCTAGGGGACGGTGAACTGACCATTAATATGACCGTGCGCGATGTTAACGGCAATACCGGCACTATTAGTAGCAGCGTCACCAAAGATACCCAAGTCGGCGGCGGTGCCGGTGCTACCGACCCGGCCAATAATCTAAGCGTGGCGGGCATCAGCGAAGACAGTGGCCGTGCCGACGATGATTTTATTACCAACGATGCTCGGCTAACTGTCTCTGGTACTTTGGACGCTGAGCTGGCCAGTGATGAATTTGTAGAGGTTAGCAGCGACGGTGAAAACTGGGCCAGGGCCACGGTTACGAATACCAACTGGTCCTACGATGACCCGGCCCAGCACGAAGATGGTGAGTTTAATTACCAAGTGCGCATTGTCGATGCGGCGGGTAACGTGGGGGCCCAGAGCGAGCAGACTGTTACTGTCGATACCAATGCCCCGGGGGGTGGTGACGACGCAGTAGAGTACACGATCGAAATTACTGGCAACGGCGATGAGCTGCTCTCCTCTGAGGAAATTGCCGGGGTGCAGCTACAGGCCCAAATCGCCACCGACGATACCATCAGCAGTATTATATTTAGCGATGGCAATTCCAGCATCGCGGTCGGCCCAGAAGCCATCAGTATCTCAGAAGAGGGCCTGGTCTCAGTCGAGCCGCAGGATTTAAGTGCCCTGGTTGATGGCCAGGTTACGGTCACGATGACCTTAGTGGATGTGGCTGGCAATATCGGCGCAATCAGCGATGTTATCACCAAGGATACCCAAGTCAGTGGCGGCGATGGGGCCAACGACCCAGCCCTAAGCGACGACAGCTACGCGATCAGTGAGGACACCGGTCTGGCCGGTGATTTTATTACCAGCGATACGGTGTTGACCGTTAGTGGTGAGCTGAGCCAGGCCCTATTGGCCGATGAGCGTTTGGAGATTAGCCTCGATGGTGAAACCTGGCAAGAGGCCACGGTGGATGGCGTCAGTTGGTCTTATCAAGACCCCAGCGAACATCCGGACGGTGAACTGGTTTACCAAATACGAGTGGTGGATACCGCTGGCAATATCGGTCTAACGGGCAGCCAAACCGTGCAGGTAGACACCACCGCCCCCGGTGAAGGCAATGATGATA
>JAOXRV010000230.1 GCA_025800435.1 Cellvibrionaceae bacterium
TTTACTGAGCTGCCGTTTGCGGCGCAGTTTCAATATCTCTATGGGGTGGCGCCATCGTTTAAGCGCGAGCGGCCCAGCTTACAACTGGCGCTTGAGACCTTGGCCTACCCGGTTAAGCCCCAGCTGAGCGCGGCTGATTACGCCGCCGATGCCACCTTGCATCTATTGTTTTGGTCGGTCAACGAAGACCTTAACAAGCGCGTGTATATGGAGATCAATCGGCGTTTGGGGCAGCTGGATTGCTCGGTAGTGGCGGTTGCCGCCAGCCTAAATATGTCGCGCCATACCCTGGCCCGTCGACTTCGTGCCGGGGGTAGCAATTACGCCCAGATTCTTGAGCGGGTGCGCCGGGATAGGGCGCTGGAGCTGTTGAGCCAAGCACAGTTATCGATTGAGCAGGTGGCCGAGCGACTGGGTTTCGCCGAGGTGGGCTCCTTTAGCCGGGCGTTTAAAAGCTGGCGTGGCCAGTCACCGCGAGACTATCGCCGCAGAGCCCTGGCGCCGCTAAGGCCTGCAACAAAATGCTAAAAAGCTGCTCCCCTTTGCCATTCTAGAGCCGCTGGCCCTGGGCTATTCTGGGCTGGTCTATCCAACTGGGAGCCCACCATGGACTACAGCCAAATTAAATACCAACAGCAAGGTCCGGTCACGGTCATTACCTTCAATCGCCCCGAGCTAAAAAACTGTATCGGCTCGGTCACCCACCGCGAGCTGGTGCACGCCTTTGACCGCTTTCGCGAGGACGATAGCGCTCTGGTGGCGGTCATCACCGGCGCTGGCGACTCTGCCTTTTGCGCGGGCGGCGATTTAAAAACCGATTTTGAAAACGACCACCTGGTGCCCATTACCGAGGCCGAAATTGCCCGCCATAATCGCGGCGAGTCGCCAGGCTGCCTGGGCCCCAGCCGCTGGACTGATATCTACAAACCAGTGATTGCTGCAGTCAATGGTATTGCCTATGCCGGCGGCTTTGAGTGGGCCTGCTTTGCCGATATGCGCATTGTTGAACAGCATGCGAGTTTCGGTATTACCTGCCGCCGCTGGAACATCGGCCTGGCCGATGGCGGCACCCAGCGCCTGCCGCGCATTGTCGGTATGGGCCGGGCACTGGAGTTGATTATTACCGGAAAAGTGATCGATGCAGAAGAGGCCTACCGCATTGGCCTGGCCAATGAAGTCGTGCCCAAAGGTGAGAGCCTCAGCCGCGCCATTGAGCTGGCTGAATTTATCGCCCAACTGCCGCAACCGGCGATTCGGGCCGATAAAGAAGCCACCATTCGCGGCTTTGGCGAGCCACTGCGCGAAGGGCTGCGGATAGAAGCTGAATGCTTTAACCGCCTGGTGCAAGACCAAATATCCCAGGCCCAACTGAGCGAAGGCCTGCGCCGCTTTAACGAACGCGACCACCCCGACCGAGTCAAAGGCCAAGCAAAAACCCCAGGCATCATACGCAGCGAAATCGACTAAAAAATTGGGGTCAGGCCTTTGGCTTTGGGGTCAGGTCTTTGGATTTGGATTGTGCACAACTGAATCCAAAGCCAAAGGCCTGACCCCGGTGTTTTGACCCCGGTGTTTGGGGGTTTTAGGGGGCTGGGAGTTTGATGGTTTTTTGGGTGTTGGCTTTTATGTCTGCTTCTTTAAACAGGATCGGGCGCCATTGCAGTTTTTTGTACAGTTCGCTCTGGTCGCGAAAGTGGGGTGATTGTGGGTCGTGGGATTGGCCATAGCTTAAAAACATTTGTGCCTCTGGGCCGTTATCGCCAAATACTAAAGCCATTACAAAACTGGAGCCGTAGTTTACCCGGTAGGCGGTTTCTGCTTTGCCGTCGCCATCTTCATCCATGCTGCGCAAGGTGCTGCCGGTTTTTGGGTGGCTGAGCTGGCCCAGTTGCACATTTGCCAAAGTGGCGTGGCCGCGGTTTTTGTGGCGGCCCTGGGCGTAGTTAAATACGCCTTCATAAGAATAGCCGCCAGTCACCGCTATGGGCGCCTGGCCAGCGGCTTTTATTACGTACTGAATATCGCCGAGCCGCGCATCAAGGGCGATGCCAGCCTGTTGCAAGCGCTTGGTGGCCTTGGCCAGGGCTTGCAGCACCGGGTCGGGGCCGCTGGTCGGGGCGGCGGCCAGTCCGCGGGGGCTGGTGGCGGCTTGGCGCGGGTCAAAGCCCACTGCAAACAGTTTATCGCTGAGGTCGCGGTGGCCGGCGACCCGGTATTCGGCTAAAAACTCACGCATTAATTGGGCACCGCGGCTATCCAGTCGGTAGTGGCCATCCCAGCCTTGCAATGCCTGGCAGGCTGGGCGCAAATCATAGCCCTGTAGTTGGCTAACCCCGGTGCAGCGTTGCAGCAGGGCCGAACGCAACTGCTTGCCAAACAGCGAGCCGTTATCGGTAAACACCTGTTGCAATTCGGCCAGGGTAAATTTGCCGTCGGCGCCGGCCGGGCCGCTGGGGCTGGTATCGCTAATCAGCTGGGCGTTGTAGCGGGTGCGGGGGCTGCGGTGGGTTTGCTCGGGGCCGTAGACAATGCTGTAACCTTCGAGCGGCTTTTCAACATGGCTGAGCCAGTGGCTGGAGTTGGCGTTAAACACGTAGTCTTTGCGGCGCAGCTTGGGGGCCATGGCAAAATTGACGATACCGGGGCTGCGCGCATCGGCAAGGTTTTGCCATTCGTAGGCCGGATCGTTGCCGGGCAGCAGAATTGGGCCCAGGCCATCGCGCCACAGGGCTGCCATGTCGGGGCTTTGTAGCGCTTTGCGCCAGTAGGCCTCGGCCTGGGGCGACAGGGCCGGGGCGCGGGTGCCGTCGATATAGGCCGCCTCGCCGCTGCTGTCGACCATAATAGTATTCACCCAGGGGATACCGTGGTGGCGCTTAAAGGCGGCAAACATATCGTCGATATTGTTTGCTTGGTTCATCGATAGCCACTGTTCCACCATGGCAATGTTGTCGTGATTGGCATCGCGCATGGCAATGGCGCTGTTGGCGCTCCAGCCCAGTTTGGGGTTGATCGAACCGAGGTTAACCAGCCAGCCGTAGTGGCTTTGGTAAACCGTGTGCTGATAGGGCTTGAGGCTGCCGTCGAGTTGTTTTACCTCAATGCTGACAGCCTTGGGCTCTATGTTTCTGTATTGATCGCCATAGCGGTAGCGCAGCGGGTTGAGTGGGTCCAGCTCCAACTGGTAGAGGGTAAAGCGCTTGGACTGGGATACGGTGTGGGTCCAGGCCACGTGTTTATTAAAGCCGATGCTCACTACTGGTAAGCCGATCATGCTCACCCCGGTCACATCCAGCACGCCGGGTATGGTCAGGTGCTGTTGGTAAAAGCGCAGCTCGCCGTCCCAGGGGTAGTGGGGGTTGGCAATCAGGCCACTGTTGGCATCTTTTACTCGCTCGCTCCCCAGGGCCCAGCCGTTGCTGCCAATACCTGCGGAGGTAAGCACATGGCTGGGGTCCAGTTGTATGCTCAGCTTTGGCTCGCTGGACGGCGGCGCGGCGGCCACTATGGCTTTTAAAAAGGCGCGGCGGCTGGCCAGGGTAACCATATCCAGTTGGTAGGCCAGCAGCATTTCGGGGCTGATAGGTTTAACCCACTCGGCGCCGCGACAGGGGCTGGGCAGGTCGGCGGCGGATTGGCGCTTGCGCAGCTGGGCGTTAAAGCCATCGCTGTAGCCCTGCAGCAGCTCGCGGCTGTGCTGGCTTAGCTTGGCCATCTGGGCCTTGGCTTGGCCGGTCAGGTCCCAGGCTTTGTAGGCCACATCAAAAATTATATTTTGCTTGCCTTTGCCCGCGCCTAAATAGCGGGCCCGTTCGGCGCGCAGGTTTAGCATTTGCTCAGCCAAGGTGCAGAGGTTCTCCCGGGCCTGGGCATAGCCCACGCCGTAGCCCAGGCTGGCGTAGTCTTTGGCCTTAATGTGGGGTACGCCGTAATCGGTGTAGCGAATTTCGGCTTGGTAAGCGGTTGTTCCATGGCTGTTTAGGGCAATGGTGCTACTGGCTATGGCCGCTAGGGCCAGGCCGATGGCGTTTCTTATTGTCATTGTCGCATCTCGTTGGGTTTGGCTTTTGTGGGTCTGTTAATGGAACCATAGTACTGGTTTTAAAAGATGATTGCAGCGCCCGGAGAAAACCCCGATTTGTGTTCTAAGGGCCTTAGGCCGATTTGACTCAGGTGCCAATCAAATACCAGGGGTGTCAGTTTAGTTCGAAATCACCTTCAATCCTTGACCTTATCGTCGGCTCGGGTCACAGTTTAAAGGTTTAGACCGGTCAAACTGGCAAGCGGTAAGTATCGGCAGCGGATGTGTCGTATGAGTTTTATCCTTGGCGCCCAAATGCTTGAGCGTCCGGGTTTAAGTGTAAGTCAGCACAGGGGCTTACAGGTTGTTTTCATGCGTTTGGTGAAAGTCAGTGCAAACAATATTCGGCCGGGAATGTTTATTGCGGAGTTAGACCGCCCCTGGCTGGAAACCCCGTTTGCACTGCAGGGGTTTATTGTTCGGGACGAGGCCGAGGTAGATTTTATATCCCTTTATGTAGACTACGTTTATGTGGATGTGGAATATGCTGGCTCTAAGGTGTTTTTACCCCTGCAGGCCCAAGATAAAAACAGTGAAGCGGCCACCCTCAATAATCGCCTGGCCATTAAGGCGGATTTTCAGCAGGCTCAAACCTCATTTAAAAG
>JAOXRV010000247.1 GCA_025800435.1 Cellvibrionaceae bacterium
GCCTGATTAGCACCGCAGGCGACCAGATCTATCGGCCTATCCGCGGTCAGTAGAACAAGCTTCTCCTTGGTGAGAAACGCCTCAGCCACTGCTGGTAGAAGGTTGGCCACCGCCGTGCCCGATGTCACAATCACAGCAACCGGCGCCTCGCTGCGCTTGGCTAGCCCCAGCGCATAGAATCCTAGGCCACGCTCATCAAAATGAGTGTGTATCTGGATCTGCTGTTCACGGCGCAGCGTATCGGCGATATGCACCAGAGGTGTAGAGCGCGAACCGGGCGCAATACAGACGTGCTGCACCCCGCAGCGTAGCAGCTCATGTAAAACCAGTTTTGCCCATAGCAATGTAAAATCAGGATCACTCATTCGGCCTCCGCGATAAAGGATATTGTGATACCAGCTGCAGCATCGATGACAGCTTATGGTTAAGCTCCTGCCACTCGATCTTGGCCTGTGACTCACCCATAATCCCTGCGCCAACATAAAAATGCGCCTTATGCCCTTCGATCAGAAGCGATCTCAGGGTCACGCAAAACTCACTGCGCTCTTGGTGGATAAAACCCATGGCTCCAGCATACCACTTGCGAGGAAAGGGTTCAAAATCGGCAATAAAGCGCAGCGCCTTGCTTCTTGGCATGCCCGCAATAGCTGCTGTAGGCTGTAGGCGCTGCATAATCTGTGTATCCAGCACCCCCGCACTCAGG
>JAOXRV010000267.1 GCA_025800435.1 Cellvibrionaceae bacterium
TTAAAAAAACCGTTAACTTTGGATAAATAGACTATGCTTTTTGCAGGCATATCAATGCAGTAGGGCCTATACAGGGGATAGTTTCTAGGAAAGCCGCTTAAGCCTGGGATTTCTCTGATAAACGGGCAAATTTAGCAATAAAATTTGGCAAAAAACGGCGTATTCTCAGCGCCAAAAATCCGGGGCTAAACTCCGGGCGACCGGGTAAAAACCCGCCTAAGTGATGATGGAAGTGCATATGAGCGTATTGGCAATCAACGATAAAGCTGGCTTTTTAGAGCAGCTGGGTGAAACCGTCCACGCTAAGCAGCAGGGCCAAGCGGCCGAGCAGCTGCTGGGCTTTATCGAGCAGTTTTACGAACAGTACCCGGTCACCGAACTCAATGGCCGCAAACTCTCGGATGTTTACGGGGCCAGTTTTGCCAATTGGCATTTTATGCAAGAAAAAAACCCGACCCAGCCGAAAATTCGGGTGTATAACCCCAGTTTGGAAGAGGATGGCTGGCTCAGCCCGCACACGGTGGTTACGGTGTTGCAAGCGGACGTACCATTTTTGGTGGATTCCATTCGCATGGAAATGAACCGTCGCAACCTGGCTATTCACGCGGTGAAGAGCACCATTTTTTGCAATGAACGCAACAGCCGCGGCGATTTAGAGCAAATGCACCCAGGCCACATTAACTGTGTCGAGGGCCAGGCGCGCGAAGCGCTGGTGTATTTGGAAGTAAACCGCTTAATTGATGCCGGTGCGCTGGAAGATTTGCAGGATACCCTAGAGGCCATATTGTTCGATGTGGAATCGGTGGTGGAAGACTATGCGCCGCTGACCGATCAGCTCAAAGAAGTAACCACCCAATTAAAGCAAGCCAGTGGCGATTATGAGCAAAGCGGCCTGAGTGAGGCGAGTAAGTTTCTGGAGTGGCTCAATAGCCATTTTACCTTCCTCGGTTACAGTCAATACGATCTGCGCGGCGATGGCGATGAGCGCCGATTAGAAGAAAACAAAAACAAGCGTCTGGGTTTGTTCCGCCGCCACGGTAAACTCAATACCAGTTTGGGCTGGGATGATTTTAACCCCGGTATGCGCGCTTTTTACGACAGCCAACAGCTGATTTCGTTTTCTAAATCCGCCATGCGCTCGCGGGTGCACCGCAATGCCTATTCCGATTATGTGGTAGTCAAGCGCTTTGACGAACAGGGCCGGCCCGCCGGTGAGGCGCGCTTTATCGGCTTATTCACCTCTGAGGTCTACTCGGAAAGCCCCCGCCAGATTCCGCTAATTCGTAAAAAGATAGACAAAATCGTACAGTCTACGGGCATGTTGCCCGGCAGCCACAGCTACCGCATGTTTAACTTGGTGTTTGAGGCCATGCCCAGGGATGAGCTGTTTCAAAGCAGCAGCGAAGACCTGATCGATACAGTAACCGGTGTCGCCCATATTAATGAGCGCCGCATGGTGCGCTTATTTATGCGCAACGATGCCTACGGTAAATTTGTGAGTGCGCTAGTGTATGTGCCACGGGATATGTTTAGCACCCGGGTGCGGCACGCAATTCAAGAGCTTATCGCCAGCGCCATTGGCGCAATAGAGTACGAGTTTAATACCCATTTTTCTGAATCTACCTTGGCGCGGGTTCACATGGTATTTAAGGTCGACCCGGATAGGCCCTTAGATTACGATCACAAACAGTTAGAAGAGCGCATCGCCGAGTTGACTCGTTCCTGGGAAGATCATTTGTTGTCTTCGCTTAACGATACGCACGGCGAGGGTATGGGCTATAAACTCTACGAGGAGTTTGAGCACGCTTTCTCGCCCGCCTATCAATCTGCCTACGACGCACGCACCGCCGTGCAGGATATCGATAGCGTACTGGAGTTAAGTGGCCCAGGGCAGATTTCCATGAGTTTTTACCAGCCAATCGGTGCTGAGAAAAACGATGTGCGTTTTAAAGTATTCCATATGGATGAGCTGTTGGAGTTGTCCGATGCGATTCCGGTACTAGAGCGCATGGGCCTGCGGGTAATTATGGAGCACCCCTACCGGATTCGTCGCGGCAGTGGCCAAAATGTCTACCTGCACGATTTTGACCTGCACTACCATATGCCGGTGGAGGCAGAATTCCACACGGTGCGCGAGCGTTTTCAGGAGGCATTTTCAGCTATCTGGGCTGGCGAGGCCGAGAGCGATGCCTTTAACCGCTTAATCATTGGCGCTAATTTAAGCTGGCGCGAAGTGGCCATACTGCGTGCCTATGCGCGCTATATGAAGCAGACTGGCTTCACCTCAAGCCAGACTTTTATCGCCAATACCCTGGCCAACCACACCGCTATTGCCAAGCAGTTGGTTGCTTTGTTTGGCGCTTATTTTGAGCCGGGCAAGCGGGCCGAGGCGGGTTTGATTGAAGCCGCTATCTTAGAATCACTGGATGATGTGGCCAACCTCAATGAAGACCGGGTGATCCGACGCTATCTCGATCTAATGGGCGGTAGCTTGCGTACCAACTATTTTCAAAAAGATGAAAGCGGCAAACACAAATCCTATATATCTATTAAATTCAGCCCCCAGACCATCGCCGATATTCCAGAGCCACGGCCCATGTACGAAATTTTTGTCTACTCGCCCAGGGTAGAGGGCGTGCACCTGCGCGGTGGCAAGGTGGCCCGGGGTGGCCTGCGCTGGTCCGATCGCCTAGAGGATTATCGAACCGAAGTGTTGGGTCTGGTAAAGGCACAGCAAGTAAAGAACTCGGTGATTGTGCCGGCCGGCGCCAAGGGCGGCTTCGTCGCTAAGCGCCCGCCCAGCGAAGGTGGTAGAGAAGCATTTTTAGCCGAAGGGGTAGAGTGCTATAAGTTATTTATCCAAGGCCTGTTGGACGTAACCGATAACCTGGTCGAGGGCGAAATCGTTGCCCCCAAAAATGTTGTGCGGCGGGATGAAGATGACCCCTATCTGGTGGTTGCAGCTGATAAAGGCACCGCCACCTTCTCGGATATTGCCAATGAAATCTCGATTCGCTACGGCCATTGGCTGGGTGATGCCTTTGCCTCTGGTGGCAGCCAGGGGTATGACCATAAGGGCATGGGCATTACCGCTAAAGGTGCTTGGGTGAGTGTGCAGCGACACTTTAAAGAAAAGGGCATTGATATCCAGCGCGAAGATTTTAGCGTTATCGGTATTGGCGATATGGCCGGCGATGTGTTTGGTAATGGCATGTTGCTATCCGAGCATATCTGCCTGACAGCGGCCTTTAACCACCTGCATATTTTTATTGATCCAACACCGGATGCAGCCAGCAGTTTCGCTGAGCGCCAGCGTTTGTTTGCACAGCCTCGTTCCAGTTGGAGCGACTACGATAAAAGCTTGATCTCACGCGGTGGCGGTATTTTTAATCGCTCTGCCAAGTCCATCGCCATCAGCCCGGAAATGCGTCAGGCCTTTGATATTCAAGCCAGCAGTTTGACCCCAACCGATTTAATTCACGCCCTGCTAAAAGCCCCGGTAGACCTAATTTGGAACGGCGGTATTGGTACCTATGTGAAGGGCAGTGCTGAGAGCCACGCTGAAGTGGGCGACAAGGCCAATGATAATTTGCGGGTAAACGGTGGCGAGTTGCGCTGCCGAGTATTTGGCGAGGGCGGCAACCTCGGCTTAACCCAGCGCGGCCGGGTGGAATTTTGCCAGGTAGGTGGCGCCTGTAATACCGATTTTATCGACAATGCCGCCGGTGTGGATTGCTCTGACCACGAAGTGAATATCAAGATTTTGCTGGATGACCTGGTCGCCGGTGGCGATATGACCACCAAGCAGCGCAACCAATTACTGGAACAGATGACCGACACGGTATCGAAACTGGTGCTTAGCAATAACTACCACCAGACCCAGGCCATCAGCATGGCGGAGTTTCAAGCTGTGGCCAGGCTCGGCGAGTACCGGCGTTTGATCAATCGCTTGGAAAGCGAAGGGCGGCTGGTGCGAGCGCTGGAGTTTTTGCCCTCTGAAGATGAGCTGCAAGAGCGCCAGAATCAAGGTGAGGGCCTGAGCCGACCCGAGCTGTCGGTGTTGATCTCCTATGTAAAAGTTGCCTTAAAAGAAATGTTGGCCGCCTCGGATATTGCCGAAGACCCGTATATGGAGCGGGCTGTTGAAAATGCTTTTCCATCGGTGTTGCGCGAGCGCTATAGCGAGCAGATCTACAACCACCGCCTGCGCCGGGAAATTATCGCCACCCAGGTTGCCAATGATATGGTCAACAATATGGGCATTATCTTTACCCACCGCATTATGGAGGCGACCGGCTCCGATGCTGGCCTGGTGGCCAAAGCCTATGTGGCGGCGCGGGATATTTATGGCCTGCCCGCTTACTGTGACAAGGTGGCGGAGTTGGATTTTGCGCTGCCGGTACTAAAGCAATTTGAGCTGCTGGACAATGTAAACCGCCGAGTGCGCCGGGCCGCGCGCTGGTTGCTGCGCCACCGTCGCAGTCGCCTAAACCCGGGTCAGGAAGTGGCCCAACTGGCCCAAAATTACGCCAGTATTATGCAGGCGCTGCCCGCCGCGATCAGTGGCGAGGCGGAGCAGGAATGGCACAGCCGGCGCCAGGCAATGATCGATGACGGCGTACCTGAGTTGCTGGCGGCAGATGCGGCAATGCGCGCAAATCTCTACTCCGGCCTGGATATGGTCGATGCGCTGCTTGCCAGTAAAGCTGCGCCTGAACAGTTGGTGGCGGTTTATTTTAAACTGGGTGAGCACTTGGGTTTGCACGAATTTGCCCGGCGCATTCAAGAGGTTAGCCCCGCTAACTATTGGGAGGCCATGGCCCGGGAATCCTTTATGGATGACCTAGAGCAACAAATGCGCCGCTTAGTGGTGTCGTTTATTGGCCTAAGCCCTGAAGACTACAGTATCGAGCAAGTGATTGCGGCTTGGGATGAGGAACACCGGGTGTTGG
>JAOXRV010000273.1 GCA_025800435.1 Cellvibrionaceae bacterium
CTTCCGATCTGAGCACCCGGCTCAGGGGGGCGTTGTTGAGTGCATATTGGCGTCGCTCGCCGGCGGCGGGGAAGCTGATCTCAACAATGCGCTCATCGGCATCGACAATAATGCCAAGACCCAGCTCGGCTTCGGTGTTGCTAACCCAGCGCTGGCCGGGGCAAAAAGATTGGTGCGATAATTCAGACAAAATCGATCCTGGGGCTTACGAGCAATATAAAAAGAGGCGCGATAATAGGGGCTTGGGCGCCGGCTTACAAGGGCGCAGCGCCAAAGCTCGGTTGCGGCCCTGTGGCAGCGCTGAATAACTCGGTGAGCATCATCGAGTTTTTCAGAGGTACCCTAGGTGTGTATAGTAAGCCCTGTTTACACTAATTGCATGTGCCGCTGCCCCTGGGGCAGTGGTCCCCTGTGGCGAGGCTGATAAAGTGGCGGCTAAAGAGTCCAATAAACAGTCAGATAAAGAGAGCAAACCGATGACAGTAAAACGCCTGTTTTACACCGCCCTGGCAGCGGCCTATTGCAGTGCACCGGCACTGGCGCAGCAAGATTTTAGCAAGGTTGAAATTAGCACCGAGCCCGTGGCCGGCAGTATATTTATGCTGCAGGGGCAGGGCGGCAATATAGCGGTATTAACCGGGGCCGAGGGTGTTTTGCTGGTGGATGACCAATTCCAGCCGCTGGCGCCAAAAATTAAAGCTGCCATCGCCAAGCTTAGCAATGAGCCTGTGCGTTATGTGTTCAATACTCATTGGCATTTTGACCACACCGGCGGCAATGGCCCGTTTAACGATGGCCAGGCCTTGCTTATTGCCCAGGACGAAGTGCGCACCCGCATGTTGGCCGGTGGCGAAATCAAAGCCTTTAACGTCAAAACACCGCCGGCCAAGCCAGAGGCACTGCCCGAGCTGACCTTTAAGGAGCGCTTGCAGCTGCACTTTAACGGCGAGATGATTGAGGCCCTGGCGGCCCCAGCCGCCCACACTGACGGCGATGCGGTGGTGCACTTTAGCAGCAGTAATGTGGTGCATATGGGCGATTTATACTTTAAAGGGATGTACCCC
>JAOXRV010000283.1 GCA_025800435.1 Cellvibrionaceae bacterium
GCGGGGTAACCACCGAAGAACAGCAGGTTTTGTCCTTTCTCGCCGTTCTGACCACTGCCCCACAGGCCTCGCAAATCGGGAGCTTAGGGCATTCTGGCCACGTTTTGAGAACGGTAGTACGGCACCGAAAAAATAACCAAAAACGGGGCGGAACGGGCGCTCAACCCGACCGTAAGCAGCGCTGGCAGCCTGAAAGTACCTTTTTGATTTGGAGGGCTAGAGCGCCCCCCCCCAGGGGCGCCCCGGTTAGGGACGGTGCCGGCATGTAGACTATGTAGAGAATGTAGGCTTTTTTGACTTTACCCCTATATACGCCACACGTACTTTTTTACCTACTGAAAAAAACATATATTTTCCCGAAACGCATTAAGTGAGAAAAGCCTACATAGTCTACATAGCCCAGTAACGGCGGGGGCTGCAGCCAATTTAGCCCTACATAAAGCCTACATAAGCCTACATGATTCGTACAAAATTTGAGCGGGACATGCTGTCCCGTCCTCGCTAGCCGTCTACTTCGGGCTGAAAGTGAGGCCTATGCCCTCTATTCTCATGCCCCCGGTCACCCGAACCTTGGCAAGCCCCAACCTCAACAGGCGGTCGCTAAAGGCTTGCTTGGTGATCAGGCGGTTTATACCTGCCTCCTGCGCCCAGTGCCGATACTCTTTGTAGAGCTTTGTTAGCATCTCATGGCGCCCAGGCTCTAGCTGGCATTGGTCTTCAACAAAGCGGGCCACTTGATCGGCCTCTAAACGCCAGGCTAAGCTGGCAGCCTCACTACTCGATGGCTTAGTGATATCACCCTCGCTTAGGGCATCGCTGTAGGCAGCCAGGGCCAGGTTCAATATGCCCGGCAATTCCTTTAACAGCTCATCCTTCAGCCTGGGGTTAAAGCCATCGACGCCAGGCTTAAACACATTGTTAAACTCAAGCACCAGCGCCCGCCTAAATAGCGCGTCTGAAAAGTCCCGGGTATGGGGCATATGGTTAGTGCCAAACCAGCAGGTGGAATAGGGCTTAACGTCGAAGGGGTCTTTGTGTTTTCGCTCCACCGTTACCGACTCACCCGAGGTTATCGACTTAAGGGCGGCATCGGCTATCACCTCCCCCTGGCGTATCTCAGTAACCACGTTGGCTAACTTACTGGCCAAGTAGGCCCGCTGGAATCGGTTGTCGAATTGGGAAGGCTGCACCCCCGCCACATTGGCCGGGCCACACAGTGCCGCAAGCACCTCAAGTAAAACCGACTTGCCATTAGCGCCACTGCCCACAAGGATGATAAACCGCTCAAAGCGACAATGGGACATTAGGGTATAGCCCACCATTTCCAACACGGCCTGGCGCTTCTCCCGGGCGTCTGCGTCACCTTTAAAGATCGATGCCAGGAAAGCCTCAAACTTCGGCGCTATCGCCCCCGGGTCGAAAGCTACGGGAATTTGGGTGGTGCGGTAATGCTCCCTGACTGGGGCTATTAATCGCCAGCCCTGAGGGCCATGCTGCAACTCACCATTAAGGCAATTGACCGATTCTTTTTCTGATGCTGTATCAAATTGGTGATCTGGCCTATAGACCTCACTTTTAAAGATATCGGTCACCCCATCAACGATACTTTTAGAGATACCAGCCACCCCCATATCACCCAGCATCCTTTGGGCCTTTTGCTTAATTGCCCTGTCTTTTAGCTCCCGCCATAAGCCCTTGTGCCACTGGCGCACAAAGATATCGTCGGCAATCACATTGTCTTGACCGAACAGGGTAACCAGCTCATCGGCCAATGCCTTTTGGTCGGGCTTCTCCTGTGGATCATTTGCCACAGCGCCGGCACTCATCAAAACACCCAGGGGCAGTTTTGTTTTGCGCTTAACCTCTTCTAGCACCCGGCGCTGTTCAAGTACCCCCAGGTGATCGAGGCTTGTTACCAGCGCCTCTACATCAGCAGGCGAAGTCTCTAGGTCAAAACCCCCGGCCTCGGCCAATAGCTCATCATACGGCTTAGCTGGGGGCGCCTCTGGCGCTTCATTGGCCTGGCACCCGGCCCGGTAATACTCATTCCACGGCACCCCATCAACCCTGAGCCAGTTGTCACAGGCATCTTTCAGGGCTCGCTTTTCATCGCCACTATGAAACAACACACAAAAGGCGCTAAAGGCATCGTGGGCTTTGTCTGTCTCGCTGTAGAGCGGATCGGCAGGAGATAAGGTAAATACCCTGCCACCCTTCACACTGGCACTGTAGGAACCGCTCTGGCTGTCTGGATGGCGGTACTTGTCGCCCTGCTGCTCATAACCGGCCTGTAACAAGATATCTTCAACCGGATAGGCATTATTAAAAGCGTCGATTGGGCTTTGCTTTCCACTGGCGGCCCGCTGCTCGCGTTTAGCCATCGCTTGTTGGCGGCGCTCCTGCTCAGCCTGCAGCTTTTGTTCTAGCGTCTGGCGCTTAGCCTTAAGCTCATTGGCAAACGCCGCCAGAGGCTTAAATGCACCCCCTGAACGATGACTTATGGCTCGGTAATGCTCACCACGGTTGGGCAAGTAGCAAAGCTGATTGTGCCGCTCACTGGCCCTATCCGGTATAACCCCCTGAGACAGCAGTCGATCATTAAACACCTGGGCACACTGTTGCCAATCATCCGGGTTTAGTGGCTCATCGAGAAATACCAAGATGCGGCTTTTCTGTTTTTCCTGAGTGGCTGATCGGCTGGTGTATAGCTCATAGTTCGCGCCAGCCAAAATGTCATCTAGGGCGCCGGCTACCCGGTCTAGTGGCGGTGGGTCTTCGTCGATATCACCCCACAGCGCCCAATACTCACCTTGGGCTTTTTGCTTATCACCTGAGCGGGTTAACAAGGCGGAAGGGATAAACCAACGGGCTTTATCTTTGCTAACCGCCTGGGGTTTATCGACAAGTGTTTTAATGGCTTTGGCCACTATAGGCTCAAGTGGTTTGGGTTTTTTATCACTGGTATCGGAATGGAATTGACCGATACCGCTGGCAAAAACGGGAACGCCGGCGGCGCCCCCGCTTGGGTTTAGGGTTTGGTCTTCGCTCATCCAGTGGCCTCCAGGGGTGCCCCGCTATTGCCCTCTGAAGCCTGCTTAAATGCTGCCTTCGCCAAGGCCAGCAAAAAATCACAGGCGCCAAGCTCTGGCGATTCATCACAGTGGGACACGTTAAACAACTGCGTTAAAGACAAGGCCGAATCGAGGTAGCAAAGCGCCCCCATTTCAGCATCAGATAACACGGTTGCCCGGCTCGCCTTAATGGACACCTTCATTGATACCGGATCGGAAAAGGTTGAACTGACCTCATTGCTATCTTGCAAACTAGCTGAGAGCCACAGGCACAAATAATTTTGGGCGCTGTCCAGCAGATACAAAATACCAAACGCTTGTTGGCTTTTTATCTCGGCATTTTCTGAGGGACAATGCTCGGAATAATAGCCAGCAGCCTTGGAGCACAGATCTATAGCCATCGATAGTGCTTGGGTGGCTTGCTCGGCGCTATCTTGAAGATTGGCATTTGGGTCAACAGAAAAGTTAACGAAAGGGAAAATGGTCTTGGGGTTAGTCATGGCAAAGGCTCCTTGTACTAAAGTAAGTACTGCCGCCAGTATCGCCAAGTAAAGGTGGCAGTGCGTAGAGGGTTGGCGAACCGGCGTACAAGGTAACCGGCAGGCCCGAAGACCTCCCTAAACACACTGCCATAACAAAACAGCCAGGCACAAAAAAAGCGCCTAACTTTTTGGGGCGCTTGTGCGCCTTGTACCTTAGCGGGTCGCCAAACCCGGCCCCTGATTTTGCAGAGGCAAGGGCAGTATATACCCGCCCTACCCCGGCCAGCAACCACGATGGCTTAATTGATCTGATCATTTTCTTGGCCTCCGCTTACGCTTGGGGCCATTGATAAGCACATAGCGCCCGCAGCGGTGGCGGTTGCCCTGGGCATTTTTTCCATCACCAGGCAAGGTGGCAATCTCATAGCCATAGTTGTGGCGCAGCTCATAGATACGGGGCGCGGGGGCCATGATATCCAAGCCCTCCCTAGCCTCTAGGGTAGTGATCCCTTTAGGGCCAGCTTGCTCTAAAGCCAGCCTGAGGCGGTCACGCTGGGCAGTGGTTGAATTACTGTGCATAGTTCACCCCCAACTTTTTGAGGTAGGCTTTAGCCTTGCCCAAAGTTTTTGGGTCGGGCTGCCAAACCACTGTGGGGACACCCTCAATATTTAGGGTGTACTTGGTAAACTCAACGCCAGAAGCCTTAGCAATATCCTCTACCAGCGCCTTATCGGCTATGGTCATTTTGTAGCGGGTCTGCCGAGACTCAAGCACCCATAGCTTTAAGTACCCACACATTTCAACTTCTCGGGAAATCTTGCGTTTTTTCCCGGTGTGGATAGAATAACTGCTAACCTGATATTCGACCTGCTCGTTCGGGTGGGTCATTTTTTCCATGTTATGCCGCCTCCCCTGTCATCTCATCCTGCAACTGAGCAATATAGCTCGCTCGCCATACAGAGGTTTTGGGGCCTAGCTTTATAGCCTTTTCGACCTTGCCCTCAGACACCCACTTCCACCAAGTACTAAGACCAATACCGAAGGCCTGGGCGCAAGTGTCTGCTCTGAGGAATGTATCGACACCAGCGGGGGCCGGTGCCTCGGGAGGGGTGTAGTTCTGTTTAGCCATACCTGTACCTTTGTGGGTTACGTTAGAAGGTATGGGCATGCTAGACAGTAAAAATAGCCAGTGGGCTAATCGTTCTTATTAGTCGTTATTGGTCGCTATTGGTGGTTATTCTTCGCTATTTTCTAGCGACTGATTGTAGATATCCCTGTAGCGCTTGCATCTCCTCTCGAATGCTGGAAAGTCGGTTTTTTCCTCTATCAGGCCTCTGTCACGATCAAAACTCAAGCCAAGCTCTAAATGCCTTTTGGTTATCTGTTCCCAGAGAATATGATTATTAGGATAACTAGTGGTTGACTCAAATATCTCTTCATTAACTTTCGTTATTGCCGCACCTAAAGCATTGAAACGCGGGTTCTTATTACAACTAAATAACATTGGGCCAGTAGCTCCTAGGGCAGGCT
>JAOXRV010000322.1 GCA_025800435.1 Cellvibrionaceae bacterium
AGGGTAAACTCCCGATCCTGGCGGCTGGAGACCGCCGCCTGATAGCGGTATTTGCAAATATCACCCTCGATCCGAAAGGAAACCGAGGAGGCTTCTTGCAACAGCGAAAAATAGCGCTCCACCGCCAGTGCCGAGTCCAGCAGGGTGGCGCTGTTAAGAATTAGGTAGCCCAGAATACCAATTTCCGACAGGTCGCCCTGTTCGGCCATATGAATCCCCAGAAACTCATCCCCAAGCTCTAGGGCCGCCCACTCAAATAAATCGTTATAGGGTTTTAAACCCAGGGTGGGGTTTTTAAGCTTTAGTGTCGCCAGCGGCAGTTGCAGTGTATCGGCGGCTTGACGAATGGAGACCCCCTCGGACTTTAAGTGCCGCAATAGATAGCCGGCGGCGATCCCCGCTGACTGGTTTTGTATTTTCCGGTTTGGGCTTAAGCGCTTCATTTGGGCTGCTTTTGGGTGTTATTGCCCCAGATAGTCAATTAATGGCCCCAAAATGTCAATTATATTCTGTTGCCCCCACTATTATTAAGGCTCTTTCGACAGGGGTTTTGCCCCTTCCACAATAAATAGTAAAGACGAGAGGGCAATATGGAAGTAACAACTCCGCTGATTCCGGGCCTGCTGGGCATGGCCGTGGTGAGCTTATCCCTGGGTTCAATGCAGAGTGCCGCCGTGGCGCTTGAAGAGGTCATAGTGACCGCCCAGAAAAGAGCTCAGAATGTACAGGATGTGCCGATAGCCATATCGAGTATCAACGAGGAATACCTCGTCGACACCGGCATCGACAAGATTACCCAGGCCCTGCCCCTATTGCCCGGTGTGTCCGGCGCGACCTATGGTATTGGCACCAACGCCTGGGCGATTCGGGGCATTACCTCCAATGACTGGAGTATTGGCTCCGAACCCAGTGTGGCCATTTATATCGATGAAGCCTATGTTGGCAGGAATATGCTGGCGACCTCGTCCTTTTTTGATGTCGCCAGGTTGGAGGCGCTAAAAGGGCCCCAGGGCACGCTATTTGGGCGCAATGCGGCGGCCGGTGCGATCATACTCAGAACCAATCAGCCGGCCTTTGAAAACACCCTGCAACTGGGTGTCGGGGTCGGCAACGAAGGCCAATACAATTACGATGCCATCGCCAACTACGCTCTTGGCGATAATTTTGCCCTGCGCTTTGCCTATCGCGGCAGCCGTATTGAGGGGGTGTGGGAAGATGTCATCAACAACACCGACATGTACCGCGATGAGGATGCCTTTAGGCTGTCTGCCCTGTGGGATATCAACGATCAGTTGCAGGCGGTGTTGGCGATTAATTATGGCGACCAAGAAACCAATAGTAACGGTTTTAATAACCCGCAGCTCTCCAGCCTAGCACCGGGAGATGAGTACCCGCGCCGGGTGGCCTGGGATGCTGCCAGTGCCGAAACCAACGAGACCCAGGGTGCCAACTTAAGGCTGGAGTGGGATCTATCCGAATCGCTGACCTTTACTTCGATTACGGATTTTAGAGATGCCGAAAATAATTTTCTA
>JAOXRV010000324.1 GCA_025800435.1 Cellvibrionaceae bacterium
TCTGATAGCTCGACCTCTACCCCGACCTGACCGCGCAGATCTGCCTGGCTTAGGTGTTCATCGCCACCGTCGAGAATACGAATTGCCTCGGCCGCCTCAAGACCTAAGCGCACTTCAAAATTAATCGCCTCCGAGCGCGGCCCGGTATTGACGGCCAGGTCGGTATGGATGGCGGAGATAATATGCTCACCTTCGCCCAGGTTTGCCGCAAACGACCACTCGCCATTGGCATCGACCACGGCTGTGCCAAGGCTGATATTGCCGTTAAAAATTTCAATGGTGGCACCGGGCGAGCCACCGCCACGTATGACAGGCATCTCATCGTCGCTAACGCCATTTTGGGGGATAACCCCGGTTTGCGCACCGACATCGTCCACTGCACGCAGATTGGTGACTACCTCAGCGGTGCGGTCGATAACAATATCGAATTTATCGCTGGCGCCACTGCGCTCGCCATTTAGATCGATCTGAATCGCATGAAAGCGATGCTCGCCCTCTGGCAGGGCGGTGGTGGGGCTATAGCGCCAGGCGCCGCTGGCGGCAGCGTAAACGGAGCCGATCAAGACATCATTATCGTAAATTTCGACTAGGGCAAAGGCCTCGGCCTGGCCACGCATCAGGGGAATATCATCGTCGCTGTGGTTACCGCTTTGCAGCAAGCCTTGAAAGCGACCAACATTGTCTTCAACAGCTTCAATGCTGGGGGGCGCCACACGGCTGCTTGCCGCTGCGGCGGTGACCGCAGCTTCAACGGCTGTCAGCTCCGGCTCTGGTGATTCAATGTTCATACGCATGCCGTAGTAGGCGGTCTGGCCCGAGGGCTGCTGCAGCATAAACGCGACAACCGATTCGCCTTCGGGTAGCCCCTCGGTCATTTCTATTTCCCACTTGCCATCGGCACCAACCTCAATGGGGCCATAGGTATAACCATTGGCTGTTGCCGTGAGTATGGTGCCGGGGGTGAGCTGGCCACTGATAGTGGGGGTGCTGTCATCGCTGGTGCCGCCCTCAAAAATATAGGTGCGCTCTGGCAGTATCACCGGGGGTATGGTCTGACCGCCGGTGTCTATGGTAATGGCCAAGCTATTGCTGTTGACCCCGGCAGTTAGATTCTGGATTTGGAACTGATAGTCGCCGTCGGCCAATAGCTCAATTGGATAATTCCAGCGGCCACTGCTGTCGGCGCTGATCAGCGTCAGGTAACTGTGACCGTCGTAAATTCGCAATAAGTCACCGGGTGTGGCTGTGCCGCTAAGCCAAAGCTGGTTGTGATCGATTGTCGCGTTGTTGCTGATAGCCTGTGCGGCGGTGTCGGCCTGGTATCTGGCCTCGATAGTGATGGACATAATGGCTCCCTAATACCCTTGTAATTTTGAATGGTCTAGGGAGTTTACTTAGGGGAATTCGCAAGGGTAGAACTAAATTTACGAGGGCTTTAAAACAGTAATAAAAAATTAAAAAACAAATCAAAATCTAATACTAATTAATTACCCAGCAAGCTGCTAAGCACAGCAGTTATTTCAAAAAACCCGGCCGGGGCCGGGTTTAGGTGTTGCTAGGGTACCTAGGGCAGCTCTGAATAACTACAACTTACCACTTTGATAGCGCAGGTACATATCGTCCAGGCTAATAGGCTTAATTTTGCTGGCATTGCCGGCGGTGCCAAAGGCCTCGTAGCGATTGACACAAATATCTTTCATCGCCGCAACGGTTTTGGCCAGGTATTTGCGCGGGTCAAACTCGCTGGGGTTTTCGGCCATAAAGCGGCGCACCGCACCGGTGGAAGCCAAACGCAGATCGGTATCGATATTAACCTTGCGCACACCGTGCTTGATGCCTTCGCAAATTTGCTCAACCGGCACACCGTAAGTTTCGGGAATTTCACCACCAAATTCATTGATTACCTTTAGCCACTCCTGCGGCACCGAAGAGGAGCCGTGCATCACCAAGTGGGTATTGGGAATGCGCTCATTGATTGCCTTGATGCGATCGATGGCAAGAATATCGCCCGTGGGTGGGCGGGTAAACTTATAGGCACCGTGGGAAGTACCACAGGCAATGGCCAGGGCATCCACCTGGGTTTTGGCGACAAAGTCGGCGGCCTCTTCCGGGTCGGTCAGCATTTGCTCGTGACTGAGCTTGCCGACCGCACCAATGCCATCTTCTTCGCCGGCCTCACCGGTTTCCAGTGAACCCAAGCAACCCAGCTCACCTTCCACCGAGACACCACAGGCGTGGGCCATTTCGACAGTGCGGCGGGTTACATCCACATTGTATTCGTAATCGGTGGGGGTTTTGCCGTCTTCGCCCAGGGAGCCGTCCATCATTACCGAGCTAAAGCCCAGTTGGATAGAGCGCTGACACACCGCCGGTGAGGTGCCGTGATCCTGGTGCATACACACTGGAATATGGGGAAACTCTTCGATCGCAGCCAAGATTAAATGGCGCAGAAACGGCGCCCCCGCGTATTTGCGGGCACCGGCCGAGGCCTGCACAATCACCGGCGAATCGGTCTGTTCGGCGGCCTCCATAATGGCGCGCATCTGCTCTAGGTTATTCACGTTAAAAGCCGGCACGCCATAACCGTGCTCGGCGGCGTGGTCCAGCATTTGGCGCATGCTAATTAATGCCATAATTTTTATCCTATAGTTCTGTTGTTTCGGCCCCCGAATCCCTGGGGCCCCGTTAAAATAGTTAAGCGCGCGATTCCAGTATTGCGACCGCTGGCAGGGTTTTACCTTCTACATACTCTAAGAAGGCGCCACCGCCAGTGGAGATGTAAGAAACCTGCTCGGCAATGCCGTATTTATCCACCGCCGCCAGGGTATCGCCACCCCCGGCAATCGAGAAGGCGGGGCTGGCGGCAATGGCTTGTGACAGGGCCTTAGTGCCCTCGCCAAACTGGTCGAATTCAAACACACCGACCGGGCCATTCCAAATAATGGTTTTGGCCTCGGCTAAAATTTTCGCCAGTGCGGCGGCAGAATCGGGGCCGATATCAAAGATCATATCATCGGCGCTTACCTCGCCGGCAGCTTTTAGCTCGGCCGCGGCGCTCTCGGAAAATTCCTTGCCGGTAACCACATCGCTGGGCACCGGTATCTGGCATTTTTCCATCAGCGCCTTGGCATTGCCAATCAGGTCTTGCTCACACAGGGATTGGCCCACTTCAAGGCCGCTGGCGGCCAAGAAGGTATTGGCGATACCACCGCCCACAATCAGCTGGTCGACCTTATCGGACAGGGACTCAAGCACAGTAAGTTTGGTGCTTACCTTGGAGCCACCGACAATTGCCACCATCGGCCGGGCGGGCTTGTCTAGGGCCTTGGCCAGGGCGTCGAGCTCACCGGATAACAATGGCCCCGCACAGGCCACCGGCGCGTATTTGGCTACGCCGTGGGTAGAGGCCTGGGCGCGGTGGGCGGTGCCAAAGGCATCCATCACAAACACATCACACAATGCGGCATAGGCTTTGGCCAGCTCGTCGCTGTCTTGTTTCTCACCCACATTAAAACGCACGTTTTCCAGCAGCACCAATTCGCCCTCGGCCAGCTCGATACCCTGTTGCCAGTCCTTGACTACCGCCACCTCGCGGCCCATGAGTTCGCCCAGGTGGGCCGCCACTGGCGCCATCGAGAATTGCTCGGCGTATTCGCCCTCGCTGGGACGGCCCAGGTGGCTCATGACGATCACCTTGGCACCGGCATCCAGAGCCTGTTGTATGGTGGGCAGGGCCGCGCGAATGCGGGCATCGGAGCTGACTTTGCCATCCTTAATTGGCACGTTCAGGTCTTCACGAATTAATACCCGCTTGCCTTGCAGGTCTTGGTCACCCATGAGTTTTACAGCCATGGCTTGCTTATCCTCAGTAATTGCTTGCTTATAATTTCAAAATTTTTCTGCCCAGTGGGCGGCGGTATCCAACATGCGGTTGGCATAGCCCCACTCATTGTCGAACCAGGTTAGCACTTTCACCAACTTGGCGCCGGCCACCCGAGTTTGGGTGGCATCAACCACCCCGGAGCGGGGGTCGTGGTTGTAGTCGCAAGAGGCCAGCAATTCCTCGGTATAGCCCAGTACACCATCAAACTGGGTATTCGCTGCCAGCCGTAAAATTTGGTTGACCTCACTGGCGCTGGTGGCTTTGGCCACCACCACCGACAGATCCATAGCCGATACATTGACCGTTGGCACGCGCATGGCCTGGGCCTCAAAGCGCCCACCCAGCTCGGGCAACAAACGCTCTATGCCACGGGCCAGGCCGGTATCGACGGGTATCATTGATTGGATCGCGCTGCGGGTCTTGCGCAGGTCGGTGTGGTGGTAGGCATCGATCACTGGCTGGTCGTTCATGGCCGAGTGAATGGTAGTGATCACCCCGCTTTCGATTCCCAGCGCCGAGTCCAGGGCCGCAATCACCGGCACAATACAGTTGGTGGTGCAAGAAGCGTTGGACACCACCTGCTCAGTGCCACTGAGCTGCTGCTGGTTAACCCCGTAAACCACGGTGGCATCTACCTCGGCCGTGGCGGGCTGGGAAAACAGCACATGGCCGGCACCGGCCTGTAGGTGCAGCTCGGCGGTGGCACGGTCATTAAAGGCGCCGGTGCACTCCAGCACCAGATCAATGTTCAGCGCCGCCCAGGGCAGTTGGCGAATATCTTCGCGGTGCAAAATATGCACCCGCTGCTGGCCCAACAGTAAGGTGTCTTGCTCGATACTTACCGCCGCCGGGAAACGGCCGTGGGTCGAATCGTATTGGGTCAGGTGGGCAATGGTATTGCAGTCGGCCAGCTCGTTCACCGCGACGATTTCCAGCTCGGCCAAACGGCCCTGCTGCTGGGCCTCGAATAAGGCCCGCAGGATACAGCGGCCGATGCGGCCATAGCCGTTGATGGCGATCCGAGTCACGAGCGTTTAATCTTCCAGCAGCTCTTCGACATTGGCCACCACATTGTCCAGGGTAAAGCCAAAATGCTCTAGCAACACATTGCCCGGGGCAGATTCGCCAAAGCTGCTCATGCCCACGACGCGGCCTTCAATGCCCACATACTTCCACCAGTAATCCTGATGAGCGGCCTCGACCGCAACCCGGGCACCGACCTCGATCGGCAGCACCGACTGCTTGTAAGCGGCGTCTTGGGCATCGAAGATTTCGGCGCAGGGCATGGATACCACGCGCACCTTGCGGCCCTTGTCGGCCAGGGCGGCGGCGGCGTTGACGGCCAACTCGACCTCGGAGCCGGTGGCAATCAGAATCGCCTCGGGCTCACCGTCACAGTCTTTTAACACATAGGCGCCCTTGGCCACATTGGCCAACTGCTCATCGCTGCGGGGCTGGGGGGCCAGGCCCTGGCGCGAGAAGATGAGCGCGCTGGGGCCGTCGCGGCGCTCTACTGCGCTCTTCCAGCTAACCGCAGATTCGGTTGCATCACAGGGGCGCCAGGTGTGTAAATTGGGGGTTAAGCGCAGGCTGGCGATCTGCTCTACCGGCTGGTGGGTGGGGCCGTCTTCGCCCAGGCCAATAGAGTCGTGGGTGTAGACAAAAATACTCTGCTGGCCCATTAGTGCGGCCATGCGCACGGCGTTGCGCGCGTATTCCATAAACATCAGGAAGGTGGCGCCGTAGTTAACAAAGCCGCCGTGCAGGGCGATGCCGTTCATAATCGCACTCATGCCAAACTCGCGCACACCGTAAAAGAGGTAGTTACCGCTGGCGTCGTCGGCACTGACGCCCTTAGCGCCACTCCACAGGGTCAGGTTAGAACCGGCCAAATCCGCCGAGCCGCCGAGTAGCTCAGGCAGCAGTGGGCCAAAGGCGTTAAGGGTATTTTGGGAGGCCTTGCGCGAGGCGATCTTGTCGCCGGCCGCCTGGCACTGGCGAATATACTCATCGGCCTTGGCGCTGAAGTCGGCGGGCAGCTCGTTGTCGATGACCCGGCGCTGGAACTCGGCCGCCAACTCTGGATGGGCGGCTTTATAGGCCTGCAAGCGCTCTTCCCAGTTGGCTTCGGCGGCGGCGCCTTTAGTCTTGGCATCCCAGGCGCTGTAGATATCGGCGGGAATCTCAAACGGGCCGTGCTCCCAGCCCAGGGTCTCGCGCACCAGGGCGATCTCTTCGGCGCCCAGTGGCGCACCGTGGCAATCCTCTTTGCCCTGCTTATTGGGCGAGCCAAAGCCGATCACGGTTTTGCAGCAAATCAGGGTGGGTTTATCGGCCTCGGCCCGGGCCTGCTCTATGGCCTCTTTAATGGCGGCGGGGTCGTGGCCGTCAACGGCGGGTATTACCTGCCAGCCATAAGATTCAAACCGCGCCGGGGTGTCGTCGGTAAACCAGCCTTCTACCTCGCCGTCGATGGAGATGCCATTGTCGTCATAGAAGGCGATCAGCTTACCCAGGCCCAGGGTGCCGGCGAGGGAGCAGACCTCGTGGGAAATACCCTCCATCAGGCAGCCATCGCCCAGGAATACATAAGTGTGATGATCGACCAGCTCGTGGCCGGGGCGGTTAAACTGGGCCGCCAGAATCTTCTCGGCCACGGCCATGCCCACGCCGTTGCTGATGCCCTGGCCCAGCGGGCCGGTGGTGGTTTCAATACCCGGGGCATAGCCATACTCGGGGTGGCCCGGCGTCTTAGAGTGCAGCTGGCGGAAGTTTTGCAGCTCTGTAATGGGCAGATCGTAACCGGCCAGGTGCAGCAGTGAGTAGATCAGCATCGAGCCGTGGCCATTGGACAGTACAAAGCGGTCGCGGTTGGCCCAATCGGGGTTGGCGGGGTTGTGCACCAGATAGTCATTCCACAGCACTTCGGCGATATCGGCCATGCCCATGGGGGCACCGGGGTGGCCAGAATTGGCCTGCTGAACAGCATCCATACTGAGGGCGCGGATGGCATTGGCTAACTGGTTGCGGGACGGCATAGAACTGGCTCCTAAAGAGGCACAAGGCACTGAAAAACGAAAGGCGGGGTTGGGGCCCGGAAAATGGGCGCTATTTTCCCCTTTCTTGTCGGACAGGTAAAGCGCAATAGGGGGCCAGCAAGCTAAAAAACCAGGGCACACCTGAAAAAACCGGCGATGCTCTGAGCCCTCTAGCTGGGCGGCTGACAAATGATGGCGCCCGGCCCTTGCGCCTGCGCCAGGGCCTGCTCCGCCCGGGCTACCATCACCTCTAGGCTGGCACCGTCTTCACCGCCCAGCACCATGCCGGCGCTGACACTCAGGGGCCGACGCTGGCTCAGTTCGAGCTCGGCCAGGGCCGAGCTCAAGCGCTGGATCACCGCCTCGCCATCGGCCAGATTGGCCTCTTCGACTACCAGCAGAAACTTGTCTTCATCCAGGCGCCCTATCATATCCCGCTGGCGCAGGCTCTGGCGCCCCAGCAGCGCCACAGCAGTGGCCACTTCATCGGCGAAAGCCTGGCCCAATTCCTGCCGCAACTGGGCGAAACTGTCGATATCGAGCCTTATTAACACGAATTTGCTCAAGCCATCCGCCAGGGCTTTGCGCACCTGAGGGTAAAACACGCCCTGCTCAAACACGCCAGTCAAGCTGCTAAACTGGGTACTTTTACTGTAGCGCCGGCGCTGGCATAGCAGCAGCGCAATGATCAGAGCAGCCAGGGCCAATAGGGCCGATACTAACAACATTCGATTTTTGGCCAGCAGGGTTTCGCGCTGTTGCGCCTGTAAACTGGCGCCTTTAGCGCTTACATCTTGTTGCAGCCAGCGATTTTGCAGCAGGGTGATATCCGATTCCAGCCGGGCCCGCTCAAGCTCTGCACGAGCGTAGCGCTTGCCCCGCTGCCACTGTTCAAACTCGCTAAAGGTTTTTTGCTCCAACACAAAGGCCGCTTCGGGCTGGCCAGCAGCAGCCAATAGCTTAGCCCTGAGTCTAAGCACACTGTATTTGCGTTGGGACATAGCCGCCTGCTCAAACCCCGGCAACAGCTCGTCCAGCACACTCAAAGCCATTTGCACCCGGCCTTCATGGGCGAGCTGCTGCGCCTTAAACACAATAAAGTTTTCCCGCAATATGGCATCGTCACTGATGTTGGATATGGCCTGTGCCTGTTGGTAATAGGCCGCTGCGTTTTCGCCCTGTTCCAACTGCGAGCGTCCCAGGGAGGTATAAATGTTAAGCAGCATTTCACCGTGATCGGGGTTGGACGGGCTCAGCTCAGCCAGAATATCCAGCAGTATCTTATTGGAATCGGCATGCTCCCGGGCATCTCGATGTAATTTGGCCAGATACAGGCTGTCCATGCGGCGGCGATAGTGATCGCCCAGCTCGGTCTCAATCGCGATTGCCTGCTGCAGGTGCTCAATCGCTTTTTTGTGATCGCCTACAGCCTGATAGTTAATCGCCATACCGTAGGCCAGGTCGGCCTTGTTCAGTGCCAATTGCCTGGGGTCATCTGGCTGGTACACGCCGCTATCCAATAACTCGCCCAGTGTGCGATAGCGGGCCATGGACTCTAGCACTCTGTCTTCTAGAGAATCGAGATCTGCCAGCGCCAAATTGCAATCGACCAAAAAACTATAGTTGGCGACTCGCTCGGCGAGCTGGCAGCTTTGGCTATAAGCGGCGCGGGCGGCTTGCAGATCGCCCCGAAGGCGCTCGACAAAACCCATTTGCAAGCGCAGGTGCATTTGTTCGGGCAGGCCCAGGCTTTGTTGTTGATGAAGGTTTTGAATGGCGCGCGATTGAGCCAGGGCCTGCTCGGAATCACCCCGATAAAGGTGCACATAGTGCCAAAAGAACCGCAGTCGTACCTCGGTGGCCGTATCATAGACCGAGAAGTCACGGCCATAGGATTCCAGCTCGGACAAAAATTCACTCGGTGGCGCCGTCAACTTATAGAGATCGTACTGCTCTAAGACCATCTCTGCGCGCAGAGGGGGACAAACACTGACTAGACCCAAACAGCACAGGGCCACAAATCGCAAACTACCACTACCTAAAGCCACCGCCAAAATCCATTTATGGTCATCCATGTTAGTGTGCACTAGATTTGGCTGGGGTTGAAAGAATTATTTTTTCTTATAAACGTATTTATAAAGAACTATTCGGTCAATAGCAATTACTTGCCCCTTAGCGAGGCAAGTTGACCGTACTGATATCCACTTCGCGCACACGACCATAGCGCTTTGCGCCCTCACGCAGTAGATCCGCTTTGCCAATCAGCACAAACTGCAGGTTTTCTCGGGGAAAATGATCGGCCACCAATTTGTCTACGCTGTGCGGGCTCAGACTGTCGACCCTGGCTTCAAACTGGTTGATAAAATCATCCCCCATACCCTGTACCCAGAGATAAGCCAATAAGCGCGCCAACTGCCCCGGGGTTTCGTAACGGGGCGGAAAGCGCCCTTTGACATAGGCTTTGGCGGAATCTAAAGACGGCTCGTCAAAGCCCTTTTGCCACAGCCGCTGATAGGTTTTCAGGGCCAGATCAATGGCCTCGAAACTGGTCTCATTTTTGGTGTAGCTACTAATTGCAAAGTGACCGCCCTGAGTCAGGGGTGAAAAGTGGCTGCGCGCTCCATAAGACAAACCGGAATCGGTACGCAGGGCCTCGTTTAACCAGGAGGTAAAACGGCCGCCCAGCAGAGTATTGACTACCTGCACTGCGGTGCGATCTGGGTCGGCCGCGGCAATGCCGGCGCCGCCGATATAAAACGTGGTTTCAGTCGCATCGGCTTTATCAACCAGCAACACTTGCGGCTCTGCCGGCAGCGGTGGCTTGGCCAATACAGCGGCGGGCTGGGCCTGCCCCTGCCAACTGCCAAAGTGGGCCGCCAGTTTTTTGCGCCACTGTTGAGGGTCGATATCGCCCACCACAATTAGGGCGCTGTTGTCCGGGCTAAGCTTGCGCTGATAAAAATTCAACAACTGTTGGCGCTGCAATTTTGCCAGCGAGCTTTCATTGCCGCTAACACTGTTGGCATAGGGGTGGGCGCCATAGCGCAGCTGACGGAACAAGTCAGGCATCATCGCTCGGGGCCGCTCGCGTTTTTGCTTTGCCACACTAATTTGTCGCTGGCGATATTTGTCAAACTCCGCCTTCGGGAAGCTGGGCTGCCGAATTATTTTTTGCAACAGCGCCAGCACCGGCTCGCTATCCTCAGCCATAAACGACAGGCTGAGTTGCAACGACTCCAAATTGGCCTGAGTGTCTAACTCGGCGCCGTAGTTGGCCAGGGTATTTTCGATGGCCTGCTTGCTCAGCCCGGCCGCACCCAGTTTTAAACTGGCCAAAGTCGTCGCCGCCAGGCCCTGGGCCGCGCCATCATCGACCGCCCCCGCCTTGACCGCCCAGACCACATTCACCAGGGGCACTTCATCTTGGCGCATTAAAATTATTTCAAGCCCATTGCTTAGGGTATAGCGTTCATAGCTGGGCAACACAAAGGCGGCCCTGGCCATCAGCGGCAAAGCCAAGCCCAATAACAATACACTTCGGCTGATTAGCGACATTAGCGATCTCCCTCACGGCTGTCCACGGCACTGTCTAAAACCACCACACTGCGATTGGCGCGGCGCAAATACTCAGCGGCCACCCGCTGCACATCGGCCGCACTGATCTTGGCCATAGCATCAGCGGCGCCAAATAGCTTGCGATAATCGCCGTGGTAAGTGGCGTAACTGCCAAGGGTATCGGCCTTGCCATTAATAGTGGCCAAGCCGCGATAAAAATCTACCCGAGCCTGTTTTTTGACTCGATCCAACTCTGCCTGACTGGGCGCTTCAATTGCGATGCGATTTAGCTCGGCGATAATGGTCCGTTCCAGCTCAGCGGCAGTGACACCGCTGGCGGCGCGGGCATAAATATAAAATAAATTTGGATCAATCGATTCGGGCAAGTAGGCCCAGGTCTCGGTGGCCAACTGGCCATCGATCAGGGCTCGCTCCAGCCGGGCACTATCGGTGCCGCTTAAAATAGCCGACAGCATGGCCAGGGGATAGTAATCTTGGTGCCGGGTGTTGGGCACGTGAAACCCCATCATAATATTGGGCGCGCTGACCGAGGCCTTGTGCACATAGCTGCGGCGCTCACCTTTTTGCTGGGGCTCAATCGTGCGTACTGGCTCGGGGGCCGGCTGCGCCGCAATTGGCTCAAAATATTTTTTTGCCAGGGCCTGAACATTAGCGAGCTGCACATCCCCCACTATCACCACCAAAGCATTATTGGGGGCGTAATAGCGGCGGTGAAAATCCTGCAAGTCTTGCAGTGTCCAGCGGTCGATATCCGACTGATGACCAATCACCGGCCAGCTATAGGGATGGGCCCTAAAACCGATACCTTTTAACTCCATCATCATCAAGCGCACATTGGAATTTTCGAAACCGGTGCTGCGCTCAGAGGTCACTACGCCGCGCTCGCTCTCGACCACCTC
>JAOXRV010000330.1 GCA_025800435.1 Cellvibrionaceae bacterium
TCAAAAATGACTTCCAGGGCTGAACTGGGAAACCAGTTGGTGTAAACGGTATTGTCTTCGGTGGTGTAGGCATTATTGGCGCCGCCGTTGGCTTCCATCACCTTGTCAAATTGTTTGGGGCCATATTTTTTGGCGCCGTTAAACATCATATGCTCAAAGAAATGGGATAAACCGGTGATACCTGGCGCCTCATTGCGCGAGCCCACCTGCCAGAACAGATACATATTGGCGTTGGGAATTGAGCTATCCTCAAGTACCAAAAACTCCATTCCATTTTTTAAGCTAAAAGATTTAACATCCCCAGCTTTAGGTGCCCCCTGGGCGGCTGCACAGCAGCATAGGCTCAGCAGCAATACAGCACCGTGTCGCAATTGTTGGTATGGCATGTTAGTGTCCAAAGTCAGAAGTTCACTCATTATTAGACGACTGAAAGCTGCAAAACAGCAATCGAGGATGGGATTATGAAAGCCGCAATTGTTATCGTGAGCGCACTATTTGCCAGCGCCAGCCTAGCCAACCCCTTTGTCAAAGACCCGATTACCCATGAACTGGAGCGCCAATTGCGCCTGCAAATGATGGTAAAAGCGGAGCTATTACAGCAGCCCGACTACGCCAAAGCCCAGGCCAAATACAGCCGCAATTTGTACAAGGCATTAATTGCTGAGGGTTTTAGCGAAAAACAGGCGTTTGAATTACTTAAGGCCCAGCTGCGCTCGGACAATAACTAGGGTACTGGCCCGCCTCAAGTTGGGCCAGCGCCTGACTCAGTTTGGCAGGTAATTCTGGACACCATCGACGCAGCTGTTGGTAGGCCCGCTCGGCCCCCTCTGGATCACGCTGCAAGCGTTGCGCCAAGCTCTCTAACTGCTGACTCAGGGGCACTGACTTGGTCTCCTCCGATGATTTGCGTTTGGCCGTCATCTGCGACATGGGCACGACTTTGGGCCGGGGCATTGTGACCGATTCAGCCACCGGTTCATCGGCCACAATACTTTGCGGCGCCGCAAAGCTCGGCGCCAACTCTTCCGTCTCCAACATATAATCCGCACCCTGCTCCGGCTGTGGCAAAGGTACGGGCTGCTGAATTAAACTGGGGCCGAGTAGCACCGCCACACACAACACCAGCGCCACCCCCAAGGCACCGGTCCACGGCAAAGTGCGGCGACTGCTGTGCTCTGCCTTTAACAGCTGCGCCCGGCGCTGTGCCGCCGCCAGAACTTTTTTATCCAGCTTAAGCGGAGACTTGGGGGCATCGTTGTTATTCATGAGCACCTCCTGCGAGGCCGCGCAGCTTGGCCATGGCATAGCGCAAGCGGCTTTTAATCGTTTCAACTTTAGCAGCACTAATTTCGGCAATTTCCGTCAAGCTAAACCCCTGTTGCTGCAATAACAGCGCCTGCCGCTGGGCTGGCGGCAGCTGGGCCAACAGCTCTTCACTCAGGCGCTGGTTCTCCAGGCGCTCGGGGGCCTCCCTCACAGTCGCAAGCTCGCCCCGAGCGGCCAAAGCACTGGCAACATCCTGCCAGCGCCCCTGTTGGCGCCAGTGATCGACGAGCTTGCGATGGGCAATACTAAACAGCCAGGTTTTAAAGGCCGCCTCGGGCTGATAGCGAGCGGCGCTATTAATCACACCGAGCCAAGTTTCGTGGGCTAAATCTTCAACCCGGTGGCGATCGTTTAGGCTGCGGTAAATAAACCCAAACAGCGGGTCTTTATGGCGCAGGTACAACTGCTCAAAGGCGAGACTGTCGCCCCGGCCAAATGCCCCCATCAGAGCCTCATCGCTTTTAAAACGGTTGAGCAAATGCTTCATAGAGTTAAACCCCAGCGCCCCCTTGGGCGGAGCCTGCTGGGGCGCCGCAGTAATCATCTGTCACTATCTTAGCGCGCCATCTCATCAGGCTCCAGGCCGGCGGCCAAATTCACCAGTGCGCGCAGCTCGGCTCGATAGCCATGGGGATCATCAGCGCCGGTCTCGGCCAATAATTCGGCCAGCGCCTTATAGCCCCACTCACCACTGTATTTACTCCCGCGCAACAGCTGGCCAAAACCCGCCACTGCCGCCGCAAAGCGCAAATTGTTTGAGGCATCAGCCAGCTTGGCTTTTACCTCGGCGCGCATAATAGGCCGTTCAATCAGCCGGCTGGGTTTGCCCTGCTTGGGCTTATAGCGCAACTTAATATGGGCCAGCTCCCCTGTATAGCTAGCCGCTTTTAGGTCTGACTTTTGTGCGTAGCGAAGGGCCGGTATTTGCTCGGCGCCGGAGCCTGTCAGGGCAATTTCGTACAAGGCAGTAACCGTGTGGCCTGCGCCAATATCACCGGCATCGACTTTATCGTTATTAAAATCCTCGCGCTTTAACATACGATTTTCATAGCCGATCAAGCGGTATTCACTCACCGCCGCCGGATTAAACTCCACTTGTATTTTGACATCGTTAGCGATGGTCAACAGGGTCGAATGCATTTCTTCGACCAGTACTTTTTGGGCTTCACGCATAGAGTCAATATAGGCGGCATTGCCATTGCCCACATCCGCCAGCTGCTCCATCAAGGCATAGTTGTAATTGCCGCGCCCAAAGCCCAAGGTGGTCAGGGCGACGCCACTTTTACGCTCGCGCTCAATCATTTGCTTGAGCTCATCCCGGTCGCTAATGCCTACATTCATATCGCCATCGCTGGCAATTAATACCCGGTTGATGCCATCCTTAATAAACCCCTCACGGGCCAGCTCATAGGCCAGTTTTAAACCGGCACTGCCGTGGGTACTGCCGCCGGCCTCTAACTGGTCGATAGCGCTGCGAATCTTCGCTGCCTCACTGGCGGGAGTAGATTCCAGCACCGTGCCAGCAGCACCGGCATAGACCGCCAGGGCAATGCGATCTTGGGTGCCGAGCTGTTGCAGTAGCAGCGCGAGGGATTTTTTCAGCAGCGGCAGCTTATCATCGGCTTGCATACTGCCTGACACATCCACCAAAAACACCAGATTGGCCGGCGGCCGTTTATCCAGCTTAGGCTGGTAACCCTTGAGCCCCACCATCATTAAATGCTTGCCCTTAGCCCAAGGCGAGGGCGCCAGTTCCGTCGTCACCGAAAAGGGTTGATCCAACCCCTTCGGCAGCGGGTAACTATAGTCAAAGTAATTAATCATCTCTTCAATGCGCACCGCATCCACCGGCGGCAACCGCCCCTCGCGATTGAGCATGCGGCGAATATTGCTATAGGCCGCCGTATCCACATCCACACTGAAGGTCGATACAGGGTCAGCGCTGACCTGCTTAATCGGGTTATCGTCAAGATTTTGGTAAATCTCGCGCTGGGGCTCGGGGGCGGGCATTGTCAGCATCATCGGCCGGGCATGCTTAGTGCGCTTTGCCGAGGCAATATAAGCGACATCTTCCAGCTCTGGTACAGCGGTTTGCCTGCGCTTGGCCTGGTCTAATTCGGTTTGCTCGGTAGCCTGACAGGCCACTAGGGCCAGCACACCCAGGGTTAAAAAACAGGATTTGACGAGATTTTTCATAGCTGATTACTCCTTTTCATACCCCTTAATCGCCTCAGCTCCAAAAAAGGGGTTAAACCAACAAGCAGTGTCCTTAGCACCCGCAAGGCTATATCGAAATATTTTGATATAGCTCCGAAGCGCTGCTACACTCTTGCCCCATGAGCTCAGAAAACACCCAACCTTCCCCCCCGGCGGAGCGTTTAGCGGCCCTGTTAAAGGCGGCAGCAGACCCTTTGCGGCTGGAGGTTTTACGGGTGCTGGCGCGGGATTCCTATGGGGTGCTGGAGCTGGCCTCGGTATTTGGGCTAAAGCAGTCAAGCATGAGCCACCACCTAAAAGTGCTGGCCCAGGCCGGGCTGGTGGCCACCCGGCGCGAGGGTAATTCGATTTTTTACCGCCGCGCCCTGGCCAGCAGCGAGCCCTTACTGGGAGAGGTACAACTGCCCCTGTTGCACAGTATCGACGCGCTGCCCCTATCGGCGGCGGCCCAAGACCAGTTGCAGCAGGTGCAGGCCGAGCGCGAGGCGGCCAGCCAGCGCTTTTTTAGCGAAAATGCAGCCAAGTTTCGGGAACAGGCCGATTTGATCGCCAGCTTCCCGGTGTATCGGGAGCAGGTACTGGAAGTGCTGGCCCAAGCCCAGTTGCCCTGCCGCGGCCAAGCCCTGGAGCTGGGCCCTGGCGAGGGCGAGCTGCTGCCTGAGTTGGCCGGCCGCTTTGAGCGGGTTTACGCCCTGGATAACAGCCAGGCCATGTTGGCGCAGTCCCAACAGGCAGTGAGCCAGGCGGGGCTCGACAACGTCGAGCTGATTTTGGGCGATACCCGGCGCCTGCCCGAGTTGGCCCTAAACGCCGACTGTGTGGTGGTGAATATGGTCTTGCACCACACCCCATCGCCAGCGCAAATTTTTTTAGACCTGGCCGCCACCCTCAATTCAGGTGGCAGCCTGTTAGTGACAGACCTATGCCGCCACGACCAGAGCTGGGCGCAAACTGCCTGTGGCGATTTGTGGCTGGGCTTTGAACCGGAAGATTTAAGCCAGTGGGCGGCCGCCGCCGGCCTGGCCGAGGGCCAAAGTGTGTACTTTGCCCTGCGCAATGGGTTTCAAATTCAGGTGCGCGAATTTATTCAAACGACAGGCCAGAGGGCCTAACTTTAGGAAACTAAACTATGTCTGAGTACAGTGTATTTACATCGGAGTCGGTCTCTGAAGGCCACCCCGATAAAATGGCAGACCAAATCTCCGATGCGGTGCTGGATGCAATTATCGCCCGCGATAAAGACGCCCGGGTAGCGGTGGAGACTTTGGTAAAAACCGGCATGGCGATTGTCGCTGGTGAGCTGACCACCTCTTGCTATGTGGATCTGGAAGATATTATTCGCGATGTCATCAC
>JAOXRV010000333.1 GCA_025800435.1 Cellvibrionaceae bacterium
CCTCATGCCGTACTTCCCCATCATGGGGGCCAGCACCTACCCAGATAACGCCGAATTGTTCAGCAACCTAGAGCAAGTAGCACTGGGCGGCCAGCAATACTGGCTGTGCGACTACGCAGGCACAAAAGACCTCGAAACAGGCAAACACACCTATAGCGACTTGGTAGTCGCTACAAATAAGCCGCTGATTGCGCTGAGCAATATCAGCGTCACCCCTCTACTAGAGGGGTTTCAGGCCAAGGCGCATGAATACAACATTCAAGCCCTAACCCCCGTCACGGCAACTGCAACCCTAAGCGCCCGCCTACCGGTGGGTGAAAAATTTCGACTACCGATTAAACGTACTGATACTGGCCGTACGGATTTTTTGGTGGCGAAGGTGAACAAGGGGGGCAAATCCATATCCATTACGGGCCAGTTTGCCACTGGCGGGCATTGGATTACCAACAACAAATTGATTAATCAAGCATTCGAACAGCCCCTATTCACCATGCCTGAACTCACGTTCATGGTTCTCTAATGGCACCCCCCAAGTTGGAATACCTGCCAGCGCATGACCGCTGGCGGCTACTGGCCCCATTAGTCACGCCGGAATACACCATTCCGGCAGGGTTTGAGAGCGACGGTGCGAGTGTGCCTCGCCCGTTCTGGCCGATAATTCCCCGCGTGGGTAAATATTTGACGGCATCCATTGTTCACGACTGGATGTACGTGAATGCCATCGGTACAAAACGCGAGGCCGACAGGTTGTTCAAACTCAACATGCAGCGCGCTGGCGTGAGCCGTTGGCGCGTGTGGCTGATGTACCTTTCGGTAAAAACATTTGGGCGTGGTAGCTACTGAAGGAGCCTGTAGCGCCACTCCAATTTCATGAAACGTTAAATGTTGCCCGGTTCGTCCGGGCTTTTTTATGGAGCCAATATGGCTGAAAAATACAAAGTTTTGTGGGCATACCAATGCCCCAATACCCGCCGCTGGCTGAAGGCTGGCGACACAGTTGAACTCGTGCCCGCTGAGGCCGAGTTCTTAATCCTCTCGGGTAAAGTGGCGCGTCCTGCCCCCGCCAAAAAAGCAAAAAAGGAGGGGTAGTTTATGCCCACGATCGACTCTTTTGTTCACAACGGCATTAGCATCCGCCGGCAAGCGGCTCCACCCCAAATGGGGCCGTTAGGCAACACCGTCATTGGCATAGTCGGCACGGCACCAGATGCCCACTCCGATTATGTTCAAAACACGCCCATTCGCATTGCCAATATGGGTGCTCTAGCCAAGCTCGCCCCAAAGGGAACCGAGCGGGGAACGCTATGGCGTTCCTGCTATGAAATTCTAAAAATGGTGGCGGTTCCCATCTACGTAATCATCGTAGCTGAAGGTGCAGATACGGATACCACCACCGCTAATGTCGTAGGTGGCGTTAATGCAAAAACAGGGCAGAGAACGGGTATTTCAGCACTAGCCGATGTCCCTGAAACCCTGACCCACATCGCGGCCTGTGGGTTTCAGTCCAAGGCGACCGCTGATGCATTAGCAGCAATGGGTAAGCGTCTGTTTGCCATTCCGGTAGGTGATGGCCCCAACACCAACGATAATGCTGCCATCACCTACAGCGGCACCTTGGGTGGCGCTGACACGGGTTACGATTCGTTTTACCTGTGTGACCCACAGGTTCACGTATACTCTGCCGCAGCAAAGGGTGCTGTGGCTGCGCCAGCCTCTGCTTGCGCGCTTTCCTGCCTTGCTCGCGTTGCTGCATGGGAATCACCGGCCAAGGGAGGCATGGGTGTCCTTATTGAGGGTACAGCCCGTCCCATTGACTACAATATTCTGGACAAATCAACCAATGGTGATTTGTTGAATAAGAATGGGATTAGCTACTTTGCCAAGACCTCTCTTGGCGGATTTAGTTTAATTGGAAACCGCAGTGTGACGGGGCGATTTATCAGCCATGTAGGGCTGGAAAACGCCATCATAAGAAAGCTCAATGGCAGCTCTCAACGGGCTATGGGCCGCAACCTTACTAAGACGTTCATGGAGCAGGAGATAACCAAACTCAATGTTTGGTTACGTTCATTGCAGGCCGATGAAACGTTAATCGGTGCAGAAGTTTATCTGCACCCCAC
>JAOXRV010000339.1 GCA_025800435.1 Cellvibrionaceae bacterium
ACAGGGGCCGTGAGCCCAGCAACTGAATCAACACAACAGATATTAAGGAGTCACCATGACCGTAGTGAAACCCCGCCGCCCCTGGACCTTTTGGTTGCTGGCGGTACAGTGTTTACTGCTGGCCATCATTCCATTGTTTATTATTGCCTATCGCGCCGAAGCGGTAAGCTTAAAAGTGGGTTTGTGGGGTCCTGTCGCCCTGGGAATGGTCATTACCGCCCTGGGCGTTTGGGGTTTGCTGGTGGCGATTTGGGCAAGCTTTAGCCGGCGCGCGGATTTACGCAAACTCTCTATTGCCGGCGCGCTGCTGGGCAGCTTGCCACTGCTGGTGTTTATGGCGACGGTCGGCTTTAAGGGGCTGTCGGTGCCCGCTATTCACGATATCAGTACCGATACTGAAAACCCACCGCTATTTGTCAGCGCACTGGTTGAGCGGCGCGAGTATGAAAACAGCACCGATTACGACCGCGAAAAACTGCCCGAGTTGCAGGCAAAGGCCTACCCCCATTTGCGCCCGGTGGTGATGAGCCGCCCAAAAGCCGAAGTCTTTAAAGAGGTAAAGGCCCTGGTGGTCGAGCGCGGCTGGGAGCTGAGCTTTGAAGATCCGGCCTCTGCTAAGTTGGAGGCCACCGTCACCACCAGCTTGTTTGGTTTTACCGATGATGTGGTAATACGCCTGCGCAGCTTGCCTGATGGTGGCACAGTGTTGGATATGCGCTCCGCCTCTCGGGTGGGTATCAGCGATCTTGGCGCCAATGCCAAGCGTATTACGGATTTTATCAAGGCGCTTGATAATTAACTAAATTATACAGGGCTACCCAGGGGCGGCTCAGTCGTAGAAGTTTTTCTTCTTCCAGTCTGAGTCGTCCCATTTTTTCGAATCCGCTTCCAGGGCTTCCTTCTCCGCCCGCAGCCGCTCCTGTTCAGCTTTGGCCAACTTGGTGGCTTCGCCAATCCAATCTTTGTGGTTGCGAATGCTGTCGTTAAAGGTATTGCCGGAGTTGTGTTTGGTCAGGATATTATTGGCTTGGGTATAGTAGTGGGCCGCCAGTTGGTGCTTGCCCGAGCCCAGTGCATTGCGCGCCTGAATATCGTATTCATCGGTGGCCAGCAGCACCATCTTGTTCTTAATGATCATCCGCGCCTCGTTAATGCGCGCCCCATTAAGAGAGCCTTTAGCGGCGAGCTGATCAAAAAATTTACTCAGTAATTTAAGGTTCTTACGGGTACCGGCTATCTGTCGCGGGTTGCTAAGGGATTTTAGCGCCATTCCAGCTTTTTGTTTGTTTAGGGCCATTAAGTGGCTATTGGCCTGCTCCAGGGCGCCTTTATGCTCTGGCACGGTGGGCTGAAGTTTGCACAGCTCGGCCAGGGTAGAAACCAGCGCTTCTTGAATAATGAGATTTAAAGTGCCGCCCAGATAGCCCGGAGGAAAGCAGGTAACGGTGTCTTCTATCTTGCGGGTGCGGCTTTTAAGGGCGCTAATACGCTGGCGTTGCTGTTCGCGTTTACGGTTGATGCTATGGGTAAACAGGGCATAGCAAGCCAGCACTGCCAATACGATGACAATCCCGGCGGTAATTAAAATTGGCGCGTTTGCTGACATGAGCGAGGTGCGGCCCTTTATCTTGCTGCTGGCCATGTAATGGCCGCATGTCCCTGTGTATTGTTTGTCTTGGCGGTGCCAGATGTTACCTTTGGCGCCACCGTTAAAGCTAAAGTATAGACTTTGTATCGGCAGCAGCTTCAATAAATACAGCTATACCCCTAATAATGAGTATAAAAGTGCCCAATAGTGTGAGTAGCGGCCGTTAGACGCCTAATTATAGCGGATTACACGTGATTAGATTGCTGTTTGCATGATCAGTTTACTGCCTGGATATACGTCTAGTGCGCCGACAGGGGACGGCAGGGGGCCTTTCTGTCACGCTGGGGTAGTGGTGCTAAGTTATTGTTCTTTCGGTGTAAAAAATCTATTGGGGGAGTTGACAGGGGCAGCGCGGATACATAGAATGCGCACCTCTTCTGACGACACCGTCGTCGGAAAGTCCTAAGTCCCCTTCGTCTAGAGGCCTAGGACACCGCCCTTTCACGGCGGTAACAGGGGTTCGAATCCCCTAGGGGACGCCAATTTTGTATCCGAAGGACACTCGTGTGTCCCCTTCGTCTAGA
>JAOXRV010000344.1 GCA_025800435.1 Cellvibrionaceae bacterium
GGCGTTGACCGAATAAAACGTGCCCGACAAAAAGGCCAAAGGGGTCACAACAAAATTGGTGATCGCTGCCATCTGGTCGAACTTGTTGGCATAAATCCCAGCCGCCAGACCCGCCGCCGCCATAAACGCCGCCCCCAGAAAGGCAAACACAAAGGCCCACAGCGCATGCGCCAGCCCGATGCCCAAAGTCACCCACAGCCCCAGCGAAACCGCCGCCGCCACCAGCAAACCGCGCCCAATGGCCCCGGCCATATATCCCAGAACGATCTCAAGCGCCGAAAGTGGCGGCATCAGCGTATCCACGATATTGCCCTGCACCTTGGCAATCACCATGGACGAAGACGTGTTGGCAAACGCATTCTGGATAACCGCCATCATCAAAATGCCCGGCGCAATGAACACGGTAAAAGGCACGCCCATCACATCGCCGCGCCGTGTGCCAATCGCGATCGAGAAAATCAGCATAAACAATCCTGCTGTCACCAAAGGGGCCAGTATGGTTTGCGTCCAGACGGCCAGAAACCGCTGCACCTCACGCGAGGCCAACGTATATAACCCCAGCCAGTTCACCCGCCCAAACCGGCGTGTTCCCATATTAATGTCATTCATTGCCCGACTCATCTCATCTGATGCGATTCGATGCCTTGTAACTTAAGGCACAGTGGCTAGAATAGGGCCTTCGATAAAATTCACTCGCCACATGCGCACCGGCGCGTCTGGCAAAGAAGGTAAAATCTATGTCTTGGAACGACGAGCGCGTTGAACTTTTGAAAAAACT
>JAOXRV010000348.1 GCA_025800435.1 Cellvibrionaceae bacterium
AAGGTGGCGACGCTGGCCTCTTTCACATTGGCCAGGTTATTGGCCACCTGGTTGATCACCACGGGCGGAATTAAGGGCTCATCCCCCTGCACATTGACCACGATGGCATCCGGGGCCAGGCCATATTTTTCGGCCACTTCCTGCAAGCGATCGGTGCCCGATTCGTGATCGGCTCGGGTCATGCACACTTCGCCGCCAAAGGCCTTTACCGCCGCTTCAATGCGCGCATCGTCGGTGGCCACAATCACCTTGGCCGCATCGCTCTGGCCGGCGCGTTCCACCACCCACTGAATCATCGGCTTGCCGGCGATGTCGGCCAGTGGCTTGGCAGGCAGACGGCTGGAGGCGTAACGGGCGGGGATAACGACGTAAAATTCCATAGTGGTGTCCAGTTTAGTTTGCCAGCAGCTCGTTTAAGCGCTGCTCAAACTGTTGTAAAAATTCGGGGCACAGTTCGGCCTCTACTTCAAATTGCCACCAGGCTTGGGCGCGGCTATCACCCCGATAGGCTTGGCATTTTACCCCATCTTTTGCGGTCATCAGCAGCGGCTTGTTAAAAGCAAAACCCAAACTGGTTTCATCGTAGGCCTGGTGATCCTCAAAGGGGTGAGCCCCCAGCTTTAAGCCATAGCGTTGCAGGGATTGAAAAAAACGCTCGGGGTTGCCAATACCGGCCATGGCCAAGCAGGCCCCCTGCCCGGCGATGGCTTGCAGGTTTTCAACATTGATGGCCAGTTCACGGCCATCGTATAAACTACACAAGCGAGTGGGCGCCAAATCCATTTGGTATAGGGTCAGCCCACCCAGGCCGCTAAAGCTCTGGTGGATGGGTTTGCCATTGCTGATCACCCAATCCACCTCTTGCAGGCGCTCGGGCCCTTCGCGCAGTGGGCCGGCGGGCAATAATAAGCCGTTACCCAGGCCCCGACTGCCATCGATAACCGCAATTTCTAAATCTCGATACAAGCGGTAGTGCTGCAGGCCATCGTCGCTAAGCACTATATCCACTTGATAATTTTCCAGCAGGGCCTTTAGAGCCCGGGGCCTGTCCGGGTCAATCAGCAAGGGGATACTACACTGCTGGACAATCAACAGCGGCTCATCGCCGACACTGGCGGCGCTATCACTGGGGCCAACCATATAGGGGTAATGGGGCGCCCTGCTACCGTGGCCGCGAGAGATTACACCGGGGCGCAGGCCCTTGGCTTGCAGGTGTTTTACCAGGGCAACCAGCAACGGGGTTTTGCCACTGCCACCGACATTGATATTACCCACCACGATAAGCGGCGGCTGGTTACAGGGCCCGGAGCTTGGCCACTGGGCCTGAATCCGGCGGCGACGCTTACGACTGATAAAAGCAAATAACAAGGAAAGGGGAAAAAGCAGCCACAGCCACCAGCTGCCCCGGTACCAGGCTGCGCTAATTGCTTGGCCGACCCCGCCGGCCATTACTCAGCCTCGGCAGATTGGGTGGTAATACTTAGGTTAACAAAGCCCATCTGCCCGGCCACATCCATGGCGGTCACTACCGCTTGGTGCGGGGTTTTGGCATCGGCAGTTAATATTAAGGCGGCGCTGCGATCGTCGCCGGCAATTTGCTCCAGCGCGGTGCGCAGAGTACTGGCTTGATTATTGACCAAGCCCTTGCCGTTAATGCCGTAGCTGCCATCGGCGCCGATCACCACAATCAGCGGGTCTTGCACCTGGGGCTGGGGGGCACCGTTGGATTCGGGCAGGGTGACGGTTAGGTGGGTTTCTTTGGTAAAAGTGGTCGAGACCATAAAAAAGATCAGCAACAAAAACACCACATCGATCAGTGGGGTTAAGTTAACGGCGTCTTCTTCTGCTCGTTGGCGACGAAATTTCATCGAAGGCCTCGCTTAGCTCTCTTGCACATCAACCCGGCGTTCAGAGTGCAAGGCATCGACTAATTTAACCGCTTCTTGCTCCATTGCCACCACCAGGGTATCGACCCGGCGGCTGAAAAAACGGTGCAGCATCATTGCCGGAATCGCCACACACAAGCCCGCCGCGGTGGTGATCAAAGCCTCGGAAATTCCGCCGGCCAGAGCGCTGGTATTGCCACTGCCCTCAAGCACAATCGCGGTAAAGACTTTGATCATACCCAGTACCGTACCGAGCAGACCCAGCAGCGGCGAGATAGACGCGATGGTACCCAAGGCGCCTAGGTAGCGCTCCATTTCGTGCACCACGCCGTTGGCGGCCTCGACGATGGAGTCTTTCATAACGTCGCGGCCATAGCGTGAGTTGCTGAGGCCAGCGGCCAAAATGCGGCCCAGTTCGGAGGATTGCTTTAACTCACGCAGACGCTGGCCGTCGAGCTGGTTATTTTTAATCCAGTGCCAGACTTGGCCCAGGGTATTTTTGGGGGCAATTTTTTCAGGGTTTAAAGTCCAATAGCGCTCAACACTGATGGCGATGACCGCAATGGAACACAGAACTAAGATGCCCATTACCCAACCGCCGGCGATAACTATTTCTAGCACAGGTTTCTCCTATTGATGCCCGCTTTGTCCGGGGCACCTCTAAATCACTCGGTCACGCTCAGGCCTTGCAGCTGTGCGCTTTAGGGTTCCGCTGAGCGTGACCGAGTTATTTAGAGGTGCCTGCTTTAAACGGTCAACTTTAGCATAGAGTATCAGCCCAGGCTAAGCCCCCCTTTCTTAATTTGCGCTATACCAATAACGTCGCCCCTCAATGCGTTGGCGCCTGGGGCCAATTAGCCGCCACACCCCCGCAGAATCTGGTTGATATTCAAACAGCAATGCCCCGGTGCTGGCGGTATTGAGTGCGGCACTTTCTTGGTAGCGCGCTAAAACCTTCGGGTGCGGGTGCCCATAGTGGCTGCGGTAGGCGGCACTGCTGAGCAGCCAACGAGGCCGGGTAAGCGCCACCCAGGCCGGGTGTGAAGAACTATTGCTGCCGTGATGCGGCGCCAACATAATATCTACCCCGGCAAGCGCCGGGCTTAGAATACGGCGCTCGGCCCAGGATTCAATATCACCGGTGAGCAGCAGCTTTAGCCCCTGATATTGCAGCAGTAACACACATGAGCGGTTATTGCGCTTATAGGCCGATTTATCCGCCCCCGGCTCTAAGGGCTGGGGCCACAGGGCCCGAATAGATACACCCCGCCACTGCCACTGGCGCCCGCGTTGGCAAGACTGTGGTTTATAGGCCCGGTAGCGGCCCAGCTCACTGGGTTCCACCCACAGCTGGCCTATGGCAAATTGCCCGGCCAGGGCCTCAAAACCGCCGGCGTGATCGAGATCGCCATGGCTGATAATTAGCTGCTCAATGCGCTGTACCCCCCGGCGGCGCAAGTAGGGGGCAATAATCGCGCTACCGGCATTAAAGCGCGCACTAAAACGCGGCCCGGTATCGTATAGCAGCACCTGACCTTGGCGCTCTAACACCAATGCCAACCCCTGCCCCACATCTAATAGCATGATACGCAGGCCCGGCTCAGCAGCGGGTTTTAGGCCCAGTGCCAAACACAGGGGCAACAGCGCCAGATAGCGGCCGGGCAGGCCCCGTGGCAGCCACAATAACAGCGCCGCCAATAGCAGCCCCCCAACAAGCCACAAGCTGTGAGCCCAAGCCGGCCACCACAGGGCCTGCTGCTGTTGCGGCACTAGCGAGGCCAGCCAACGGCAATAGTCGAGCAGGCAAAGCAGGGCAAAATCTGCCCACTGCCAGGGCCACAGCCAAGCCAGCCCAACAAATTCTTGGGCCGCAGCAAATAGCAGCAGCGGTAAAATAATAAAGCTTAGCAAGGGTATCGCCAGTAAATTGGCCGGCAGCCCCAGCTGACCATTGGCCAGGCCCAGGGCATAGAGTGCGACGGGTAAAAAACAGCCCAATAGCAGCTGAGCCTTAAGCAAGCTAAATAGCCCACCCCACAGGCCCCCAGTGGCGCGCCGCCCTGCAAAGCCGTAGGCCAGCACCGCCACCGCAAAAAACGAAAGACAGGCCCCAAGCTGCTCAAACGCCAGTGGGTCAAGCAGCAGCACTGCGGCCATGGCCAACAACAGCGCCCGCACTAAACTCAAGGGCCTACCCAGCAGCGCTGCCAACACAAATAGGCACAACATAATTAATGCGCGCTGGGTTGGTAGGCTAAAACCTGCCAAATAGGCATAGGCCGCCGCCACTAATAAACCGCTGGGCCAGGCAATGGTT
>JAOXRV010000354.1 GCA_025800435.1 Cellvibrionaceae bacterium
TGGGGTTGGGCGTAAAACCGCCGGCATAACCAACGGCGGTACTGACCACACCAGGCTGCTGCCAGAATTTGCGCTCGGCGCCCCAAAAACAGCCCAGGCCAAAGATCGCCTCGGCCAAAGCCTCGGCAAAGGGCGGCACTATAGGCTGGCCATTGAGCGCGTGTAGCGGATTAATCACCATCGGTGTTTCGCGCCCGGGCAATGCCTGTTCAGCGCTAACCAATTTGGTTTTATCGGTCGGTGTTTTATTAAACATATAATTCCCCTGGGCGAGCTAGCCAATCCTGATACAGCCTCGGCTTGCGCCGCGTTTCTTCTGCTTAACGCTCAAATTTTGTTGATAATACCACGGAGGTCTGGGTTCGAATCACACCTTCGAGGCAAGATATTTGATCCACACAGCTGTCCAGGTCTTCGGTGCTGGCGGATTTAATAATGGCCACTAAATCAAACTCACCACTGATGCTGTGCAAGCTGCGCACATCGGCCATGGCCTGTAACTGGCGCGTCAGTCCCGCCACCCGCTTTTGTTCAGTGGCGATCCACACATGGGCCTCGACCAGGGTGCGGTGGTAGGCATTGGACAGGCGCAGGGTATAACCTTGGATAATACCCTGGGCCTGTAATAGATCGATATGGCTCTGCACCGTGGCCCGGCTCACCCTGAGCTTGCGCGCCAGCTCCGCCACCGGGGCGCGGGCGTTTTCAGCCAGTAGTTGCAATAGCTGTTGATCGAGTTGGGGCAGCTCCAGCATCTGGGGCCTCCTTCGGCAAGCCTAGATTTAACGACACATTGTATATATAACTATACAAATAGTTAAATATAAAAAGACTGTTTGTACATTTCGTTTATTACATCTGACTAGTAGTCCTCCTATACTTTCGCCTAAATTAATCCAAAACTCCTATAAACCCAAGCCGAGCTCCACTATGAACAGCCTAGCCCAAGCCAACAGCACCCCCGCTTTATCCCCAAGCGCTAGCCCCCTGCAGGCCACCTATAGCGGCCCCAAAATCATTATTGATAGCGCGGTTATTCGTCGCCAGGCCAAGCGCTTTAACCGGGCCCTGCCCCGGGTTCAAGCCCATTATGCCGTTAAGGCCAACCCCCACCCTGAGGTGTTGCGCACCCTGCACAACTGCGGGGTTAAATTTGAGATCGCCTCTAAATCCGAGCTGGAAATGTTGCTCGCCCTCGGGGTAGACCCCAAGGGGGTGTTTTACTCAAACCCCTTTAAGGGCCCGAGCCACCTGGCCTACGCGGTCGAAAACGGGGTGCAGTGGTATGTGGTGGACTGTATTGAAGAGATGGATAAAGTCTTGGCCGCCAAGCCCGATGCCAGCTTATACCTGCGTTTATACACCAGTAACAAAGGTTCCCTGTGGCCCCTATCGAGCAAATTTGGCGCGGCTGTTGATGAGGTGCAGCCGATTTTGGAAAACGCCGCCGCCCGCGGCGCCGACTTGGCCGGGGTAACCTTCCATGTGGGCTCCCAGTGTACCAATACCGAAAACTGGCAGACTGGCATCCGCGCCGCCAAGGACTGTTTTGCCGCCATGAGCGCGCTGGGCTTAAAGCCCCGCCTATTAAACCTAGGTGGCGGCTACCCCATGGCGCCCAGCGAAATTATCGAAAACCCCACCAAACAGCAGCTGGCCCCCAGTATTGAAACCATTGCCGAGGTGATAAACCAAGAACTGGCGGATCTGCCCGACGATATCGAAATTATTGCCGAGCCAGGGCGCTATATGGTGGCCGAGGCCGGGCGTTTAATCTGCCAGGTAATTGGCACCACCACCCGGGGCCAGGATCGCTGGGCCTATGTGGATGCGGGCTTTTACCACGGCCTGATGGAGCTGGGAGATGCCTTTGATACGGCGGTTACCTCGAACCACGCCGATAATGACCCCCAGGCCCTGTGGACCTTTGGCGGCCCCACTTGTGACTCGGTGGATGTGTTTGGCAAGGGCGCCAATGGCAAAGGCACCCCCCTAAGTGCGAATTTGCGCAGTGGTGACTTTATCACTCTGCACAATACCGGGGCTTATGTGTATGCCTGCGGTACCCAGTTCAACGGCTTTGAAGCGCTGGAAGTGGTGGTTATTTAAGCAGCCGAGAAATTTGAAAAAAAACTACAAATTTTATTGAGGGGGTACACCCTTAACACGTTAAACAGATGCTATTGCTATGGTGCTTAAGCGGTGAAATTACCGCTGAAATGGATTTTGCCAAGGAGCATGGACGCTCAATTTTCTTCGCCCGCCGCCGCTTGCGGGTATTGTGTAAACTCCCCTGCCGCTAAAATTTCCTCGGCGATCTGCCGCTGCTGGCTGAGTACACCTTGTAAATCCGACAGCTGGGTTTTGGGGTTGGCCAACACCACCCGAAATACGGTGAGATCCTGCTCGCTGCGAGCCGGCAAGTGCAGCTTGGTACGCGAGACAAAGGACCGCTTTCCCGCCGCTTGGGCAATTTGAATGGCCTTAGTCAGGCGATTGAGGGGTTCCACCCAGGCCGACGGCTCAGCTCGCACCGCAGCGGTCCAGGCAGTGGGTATATAACGATACACCAAAATATTAAGCTCGGGCTGTAACATCAGCTCAAAGTCATCGGCCTTATCGATTAACTGGGCAAAGTCCTTAGCCAGCCTGACCGAGTGATCAATCAGCGCGCCATAGCCACGGCTGCCAATTAAATGCAGCCCTGCGTGCAGCAATAGGGCCATGGCCGGGCGTGAGCCTTCAAGCGTATAAGCTCCCAAGTCTTTTGAGTCCGAGCGGATTATATACGAGGCGTGATGCTTAATAACATTGACCAGATCGGGCGAGCGAAACAGCACCATACCGGCGCCCATGGGCGTATACAGTTGCTTATGGGCATCTAGGGTAATGGAATCGGCCAGCTCAATACCCGCCAGTTTGAGCCGCTGCTCGGCGGAAAAAATAGCGGCCCCACCCCAGGCACCATCGACATGAAAGTGGCAATTCTGGTCCTTGGCAATTGCCGCCAGCTGCGCCAGCGGATCGATCGAACCAGTTTCGGTGGCGCCGGCCACAGCGACAATGGCCAACACTTTTATGTTGTCTGCGGCCAGCTCGTCCAGCTGCCGCTGCAGATCACCGAGGTCCATGCGGTGCTCGCTATCGACCGCTACCGAACGCAAATTATTGCGCCCAAGGCCCAATACATCGGCCGCCTTGCTGAGTGAATAATGGCCACGCTCGCTGACCAAAATAGCCAAGCCTTTATAGCCACTGTTTAACAGCGCCCCGGCCACCCCTTCATCGGCCACGCCATGGGGCCCTAAAAAGCGATTGCGGGCAACCCACAGGGCCATTAAGTTGGCCATTGTGCCACCTGAACAAAATACCCCCATCGCCTGCTTGGGCTTGTGTATTAATTGGCGAAAGGCGGCCTCATCGTAATCGTCCCGATAAAACTGTCGGTGTAATAAACCTATCAGCTGGCGCTCTAAGTCAGTCAAGCCACCGGAGGTTTCCAGCTTGACGGTATTTTGGTTAAGCCTGGCCATGAGCTTGATCATTGCCGGCATAAAACTGGGCAGGGCCGAGGTCATATGGCCGACAAAGTCCGGTCGCTCGGTATTCACGGCAGTGCCAATTATTTCGCTCAGCAATTGACCATAGCGCTCAAAACCTAGGCCCTGTTCTGGCAGCTCGGTGGAATAGAAGCTTTGTTCGATTTCGCCCTGGTTGGATATTCCAGGCCGCATCGGGGCCTGTAGCTGGGCTTGGGCCTGGGCCATAATCAGCTGTTCAAATTGTGCCAATTGCTCAGCGTCAATTTGAAACTGGTCCAGAACCGTTTGCCAGTCGGAGGGATAGGATAGAGACACTAAGTTAACCTGGGCAAAGGGCCGGCTAAGTTAGCCGATTGTCTCGCCGCTGACAAGCGTTAAAATAGACCTTTTTAGGTAAC
>JAOXRV010000362.1 GCA_025800435.1 Cellvibrionaceae bacterium
CAGAGATTGCTTTTGTAACATCCGGCTTCTCTTTGGGAACAGTAATCGGGCCGACCTTTGCGGCTGCTCTTGTCGCGCTCCTGGGGCTGCTGAGTCCGTTAATAATTACCAGTGCTCTGGCGGCGGTTATGGCCGTCCTGATCTTTGTGTTTCTGCCCGAGAATCGTGAGCCGGTTCAGGATGGCAGCAAGATTGAGGCAATTCCCGGCTCGATTGGCTTATGGCGCTCGCGCAATGTCTTGCCTTTTCTAGCTTATGCGGTGTGCCTGTCGCTTGTCACAGGGATTTTGACTCAGGTATTTGTGTTTGCCGTGATGGACAAATTGGGAGTCGAGAAGGAGCAGGCGGCGCAATATACGGGGCCGGCCTTTGCGATGGGGGCAATGGCGGTGATGATTGCACAGCTCGTCCTGATTCCGCGTTTGAAACTGCGAAACCGCACCTTGATGGTGGTCGGGTGTATTCCATTGCTGATCGGGGCGTTGTTATTGGTACCGGCAAAGGATTTTGCGACCTTGGTGCTGGCGCAATTCTTTATTGGAATCGGGCAGGGGCTGACACGGCCGGGCTTCTCCAGCGGGGCGTCTTTGGCCGTTAATCCGCAATTACAGGGCAATGTGGCGGGGCTTGTGATTTCAGCTAATGGGGCCGGGTATATTGTGACGCCGTTTTTCGGCTTGTTTGTCTATCAATATGTCAACCCCA
>JAOXRV010000363.1 GCA_025800435.1 Cellvibrionaceae bacterium
TCCAGCGCACCACATAACCCAAAATACCCTGGGCATTATTATCCAGCTCGGACTGAACCTCCTCGGCGCTCAAGGCAGAAGGATCGTCCATTACCGGCACCGTGAGGATATCGTCCAGCTCAGAGCGAGTGCGCTTGGCAATCTCATCTTGCAGAATAAAAACATTCACCTGATGGTAGTGGGTGCTGTGCAAGGTGGCGCCATTGGGGGATGGTACCCAGGCGGTGTTGGCGCCGGCTTTGGGGTGACCGATTTTCTGCTCCAGCATGGCCGCCATTTCATCGGGCATGGCCCACATGCCTTTACCGATCTGGGCTTTGCCTTTGAGGCCACAGGCCAGGCCCACTTCCACATTCCAGTTTTCGTAGGCGTTAATCCAGGCCTGCTGCTTCATCTTGGCCTTGGGAATCATTGGGCCGGCCAACATACTGGTGTGGATCTCATCACCGGTGCGATCCAAGAAGCCGGTGTTAATAAACACCACACGCTGTTTGGCGGCGCGGATACACTCTTTTAAGTTAACCGTGGTGCGACGCTCTTCATCCATAATGCCGACTTTCAGAGTATTCTCAGCTAGGCCCAGGGCCTGCTCTACCCGGCCGAACAGCTCAACCGCAAAGGCCACTTCTTCGGGGCCGTGCATTTTCGGTTTTACAATATACACAGAGCCGGTGCGAGAGTTGCCCTTGGTTTCGCGGTCAGACCAGTCGCGCTGTAGGTCGTGCTTGGCCGCCAGTACGGTAACCATGGCATCCATAATACCTTCGGGTACTTCGTTACCGTCTTTATCGAGGATGGCGGGGTTGGTCATCAGGTGGCCCACATTGCGCACAAACAGCAGGCTGCGACCGGGTAGGCGCAATTCACCGCCCTCGGGGGTGGTGTAAAAACGGTCGGTATTAAGGCGGCGGGTCATCATCTGACCGCCCTTCTCAAAGCTATCCTCTAAGTTGCCCTTCATCAGGCCCAGCCAGTTTTCGTAAACCTCAACCTTATCTTCGGCGTCTACGGCGGCAACCGAGTCTTCGCAGTCCATAATGGTGGTGACGGCCGCCTCGACCAGCAGATCCTTCACATTGGCGGGGTCATCTTTGCCCACATTGTGGCTAGCATCCACTTGAATTTCTACGTGCAAGCCATTGTTTTTTAACAAAATTGCACTTGGGGCAGCCGCATCACCCTGGTAGCCGACAAACTTATCGGGCTGGGCCAGGCCGGTCAGGGTGCCATCGGATAACTTGGCCTGAAATTGGCCGTCAACTACGCTGTAGCCAGCGGCATCGCTGTGGCGGCCCGCGGCCAGGGCGGCGACGTTATCCAGGTGTTTGCGGGCAAATTCAATGACCTTGGCGCCGCGCACGGGGTTATAGCCTCGGCCCTTCTCGGCGCCGCCGGCTTCGCTGATGGCGTCGGTACCGTACAGGGCATCGTACAAGCTACCCCAGCGGGCATTGGATGCGTTCAGGGCAAAGCGGGCATTCTTAACCGGTACCACCAGCTGGGGGCCGGCCTGTTCGGCAATCTCGGTATCGACGTTTTCGGTTTCAATGGCGAAGTCGTCGCCTTCGGGCAGCAGGTAGCCGATCTCGGTTAAAAAGGCCTTGTAGGCGGCCATATCGAGCTTGGGGTTGGCCTGGTGCCAGGCGTCGATCTTGGCTTGTAGGTCTTCGCGCTTGGCCAACAGGGCACGATTTTTGGGGGCCAGATCGTTTAAGATGGCTTCAAATTGGGCCCAAAAGTGCTCGACATCCACACCGGTGCCCGGGGCTATTTGCTCATTTACCAGTTGGTACAGGGCTGCATCAATTTGCAGTCCACCTTTGCTAATACGTTGGGTCACGGTCTGGGCCTCCAGTTCAACTTGTTCGATAAACTCATTCGAACACCCGATTCTAGGGAAAAGGGCTTTATTTGGCGAATTTATCGATTTTATATTGGGTATTCGCCAGATATATGACCTGGAAACCAGAGTTATTCCGGGCTACTACCCTAGGCCGCCTGGCGCGGCAATTCAAACTCGAAGCGAGTACCCTGATTGAGCTTGGAGGCCACCCGTACCTCACTGGTGTGAATATCCAATATACGCTTAACAATAGCCAAGCCCAGGCCGGTGGCGATAACGTCTTGTCGGCTGCGGTCGGGGTTGGCGTAGAAGCGATCAAAGATATGGGGCAGGTCCTCATCGCTTATGCCTCGACCGGTATCGGCCACCGCCACCTGGATCCGCCCACTGCTTGCTGGGTCGGCCTGGATATTGATCAATATGCGGCCGCCCTCTGGAGTATAGGCAATGGCATTGCGGATCAGGTTTTCAAACACCCGCTGCATCAGGCTGATATCCGCATACACTAAGGCGTTATTTTCCCGGTTATCAATTTCAATTTGCAGGGATTTGGCCTCGGCCTCCAGCCTAAACTCGCCGGCCGTATCAAACACCAGCTCGGCCAGGGAAAACTGTTCAAAATTGGGCCGGGTGTGGTGGGATTCGAGTTTGGATAACTCAAACAGATCGCCGATCAACTGGCCCAAACGGCGCGAGCTTTTCATGGCAGTATTAAGATAGTCCAAACGCTCTTGCTCGGACAAATTGCTATTTTTGATCAGCAGCGTCTCTAAATAGCCTTGAATAGTGGCTAGCGGCGTACGTAAATCGTGTGAGACGTTAGAGATTAACTCGCGCCGGGTCGCATCGGCCTCGCGCAGCAAATTAAACTGCTGCTTGATTTGCCCAGACATAGAATCAAAAGTGTGCTGCAATAGCTCAATCTCATCTTGAGCGATAGCCTGCTGAATAGGGTCGCTACTGACCTGGGGCAGCTCGTGTTGGGCAAAGCTGTGCATCTTGCGACTGAGTCGGCTTAAGCGCTGCACCAATAGGCGAAACACAAATAAGCCCGTTACTACCGCCACTATGCTGATCAACAAAATCAAGGTCAGTACCATGGTGCGACTGTAACTATCGTTTAGGCCATCTTCGATATTATCGTAGGCCTTGCCGCCGAGAATCACATAGAGATAGCCCTGCAGTTTATCGCCCTGGCGTAGCTCGGCGGCAGAGAAGACTTTATTGGCGTTTTCACTGCGCGGGTCTATACCGCGCAGCGGGAATTCATGCTGGCCGCTGATAAACGCCTTAATTGGCCCAAGCGGTACTTGCTGACGCAAAACTGACTCTGGGGGCAGATCGTGGCCAATAATTTTACCGCTGGTATCGAGCAGATAGACTTCCACCACCGGGTTGATAATCATCGCCTGGTGGGCCAGTTGTTTTACCACCTCAGTACTGGGTTGGTCGCTTTCACCCTGCATAAGATGGTATTCGCCGGTAACATACATGGCGATATCAAAATTCAGCTTTTGGGTCAGCTCCTCGTAATAAACTCGCATCCAAGCCTGGCTGGCCAGGAAAACCCCGAGACCGACGGTGCCAATAATAAGTACCAGCACCAGCGATAGCTTGGCGATCAGGGTCGAAAAAACGCTGGAGCGCAACAGCTTTACCGGTTCTACTTGGGGATGGTTCATCGCTGCCCCCTACTCTGCCGCGGCCAGCAAAAATTCGGTTTCCAATTTATAGCCAACCCCCCAAACCGTCACCACAATTTGCGGGTTATTGGGGTCGGTTTCGATTTTGGCGCGCAGGCGGTTGATATGGGAGTTGACCGTGTGCTCATAGCCGTCGTGGCCATAGCCCCAAACACTGTCGAGCAGCTCTGAGCGCCGAAACACCCGGCCTGGCTGGGCCGCAAAATGACGCAGCAAATCAAACTCACGGGCGGTCAGTTCAATCACCTCGCCGTTGAGTTTAACCTGGTGCAGCTGCTCGTTGATACTCAAGCGCCCCAGTTCAATCACCTGTTCAGCTTGCTGCTCTTTTTTTTCCAGTGCATCCAGGCGGCGGAATACCGCCTTGACCCGGGCGATCAGCTCCATCACGCTAAAGGGTTTGGTAATATAATCATCGGCGCCGATATCCAAGCCCAAAACCCGATCCAACTCACTGGAGCGTGAGGTCAGCAATAAGATGGGCACAAAGTTCTCGTTGCGGCGCACCGCCCGGCAAATTTCCAAGCCCGATGGGCCGGGCAATTGAATATCCAGAATCATTAAATCCCAATCCATGGCGCAGGCCATGCGCATACCTTCGTGACCATCGCCCACACAGGTGACATCCGCGCCCAGATCGCCCAGGTGCAGCTTAACCAGATCGGCGATATCTTGTTGGTCTTCGACAATAAGGATCTTTTTGTTTTCCATACAACAACCTTGCGCAACGTAAGAGGCAATAATACAAAGCAACTATCACAAGGATGTCACAAGAATAGGAGTTTTGCCTCCGTAGCGGCGCATATTTTTAGGCGGCTAAACGCCAATAGTGGTTCAAACTGGCTTTTGCCTCGGCCAATAGCTCGGCACTAGAACCGTGCAAGGCGTGCCAGAACACCATCATTAGCGCCACCGGCATGGCCGCCCGGTAGACCCAGGCCTTCTCGATAGCCGGGTTATAAGCGCGTAGAAACTGCTCCAGCTCGGCATCTCCCCAAGGGTGGCTGATCAGTGCCCCGGCCAGATCAATCAAGGGATTTCCCAGGTCTCCATACTCCCAATCCAATAACCATAATCGCCGGCCATCGTAGAGGATATTGGCCGGGTTTAGGTCGTTGTGGCACAGGCAGCGGCCCAACTGCCGATCCGCAAAGCCCTGCATATCAGCGGTGTATGCACGCAGTGCTGGCCAGCTGGTTTGGGCCGGCAGCAGCTGGGCCTGGAACATGGGCGACAACTGTCC
>JAOXRV010000420.1 GCA_025800435.1 Cellvibrionaceae bacterium
AGCCTCTTTCCGATGGCTGGTGGGCCAAGCTCGACGCCATTCTTCCCGTTGAATGGGAAAACGACGAGAACGTCCCCGCCAGCGCCGGGTTCCAAATCGGCAAAAACATCAACGACAGACTGGCACTCTACACCGATGTGCTTGCTGGCATCGGTGGTGACAAAGCCTTCGACTGGGGCCTCGGCCTTGGCATCCGTTTCAAATATTAAGTCCCTGCAAACAAACGCCCGTAAAACTTGATAACGACCGTTCTTTAAACATGCTTTTGCATGCTTCCAAAACACTGCGTTTAACCCAATCATGAAACCATATAGCCTACTCACAGGAGCTGCCCTGTCGCTTGCAGCACTTACAAGCACAAACGCTGCTGAACTGATCCACGACGCCGACCACTACGTACTCAAAGCACAACACGCCGAGCAATGGGCACAAGACGATGCAGCCGTCGATGCCAAGCTCGCCGAGTTCCGCGCCAAGAACGGAGGCAAAGCCCCCAACATCATCTACCTGCTCATCGACGACATGGGCTACGGCGACATCGGCATTCCCGAGCTAAACTCACTACGCGGCTACAAAACCCCCAATATCAATAAATTTTCCGACCAATCCATGCGCCTCAATCGCATGTATACCGAGCCGTCTTGCACACCCACCCGCTGTGCTTTTATGACGGGTCGCCAGCCACACCGCTACGGCATGGGCGACACCGCTGTAGACATCGCTGGCTTCGGACTCCCGGGAAAGGAAGTCACACTCGCCGAAGTGCTCTCAGGCGCTGGCTATAACACCACGCACATCGGTAAATGG